>CAMATG010000100.1 GCA_945860645.1 Candidatus Sulfopaludibacter sp. SbA3
TGCGCGTGTTCAAACAGCCCCGTCTTGTCCGCCACCGCGCCCGTAAACGACCCGCGCACGTGGCCGAACAGTTCGCTTTCAAACAGCGTCTCCACCACCGCCGAACAGTTCAACACCACCAGATGCCCATCGGCCACCGGGCTCAGCGCGTGCAGCGATTTCGCCACCAGGTCCTTGCCCGTCCCCGTCGGCCCGGTCACCAGCACCGTCCGGTAGTGCGGCGCCACACGCTCAATCCGCGAATACAAGTCCCACATCTGCGGGCTGTTGCCCACGATCCCGTGGAACTCAGCGCTGTCCAGCAGCTCGTGCTGCAACGACGACGCCCGCATCCGCCGCCGCGCCGTTTCCAGCAACTGGTCCACGCGCTTGCGAATCGTGTCGATCGGCACCGGCTTGTTCCAGTAGTCCGACGCGCCCTTCTTAATCGCCTCCACCGCCGTATCGGTCGAATAGTGCGCCGTCATCAGAATCACATCGATCGACGGATCGAACGCCATGATCCGCTCCAGCACTTCCATGCCCGTCACGCGCGGCATCACCAGGTCGGTCAGCACGATCTGCGGATGGCGCGACGCCACCAAATCCAGCCCCTCCTCCGGGTCCTCGGCCGTGAGAATCTCCACATCCGCCCGCCGCAGCGCCGAGCGCAGCAGTTCCAGGTTCCCCACGTTATCGTCAATGATCAACAGAGTCATCAAGGCGCCACTCATGCTTGTACCGTCCATCGAGCCAGTTCGGCCCGCAAATCCGCCAGCCGTAGTGGCTTGGTCAAATACGAAGTAAATCCCGCCGCCAGCGCCTTCTCCCGGTCGCCTTCCATCGCGTAGGCCGTCAACGCCAGCACCGGCGTTTCCCGAAACCGGTCCATCGCCCGCACCTCGCGCATCGCCCCGAACCCGTCTAACTCCGGCATCTGCAGATCGAAGATCATCAGCTCCGGCGCCAGTTCCGCGGCCAGTTCAACGGCCTGCCGCCCGTTGGTCGCCTCCGTCACCGCGTGGCCCAAATGGCTCAACACGGTGCGCAAAAGCTCACGGTTCTTCTCGCTGTCATCGGCTACCAGTATGGTCATGAAGGAACGCGAGGCTGCTAGGACGGCCGGACAGTTTTCCGCAAAGCACCCAGCAACGGCTGCTTCCAGGATTGCCCTTTTCGCAGAATCGCCACGGTGGTTTGCTTCAACCGCTCCGCATCGCCTCGGTTCAATTCTAACCCCGTCAGTACGACAACAGGAACCTCACTCCATTCGGCCCGTTCCCGGATGCGCGACAACACGTCGAAACCGCTCATCCCCGGCAACATCAAGTCCAGGATCACCACCGACGGCGTCGCCTGTTCCATCAGGGATAACGCCTCCTCCCCGCTCGCCGCCATCGCCGTCGTGTGGCCCGCCTCGCGCAGGATCGCCGCCAGCAACTCCCGCGCCATCGGCTCGTCATCCACCACCAACACCGGCCGCCGGTCCGTCTGCGTCCGTACCGCCTGCGCCAGCGTGTCCAGCAGTTGCCGCTTGCCCACCGGCTTGGTCAGATGCGCTTCCACGCCCAACGCCCGCGCCGCGTCGCACTCCTCGGTCACCGACACGATCACGATCGGAATCGCCTCCAGCCGTGACTGGCTCCGCAAATCCCGGATCATCCGCCACTCCTGGCTCGTCGGTGTCGATAGATCCACCACGATCGCCTCCGGCGAAAGCTCCGCCGCAATCGTCGCCGCCTGCTCGGCGCTCTCCGCGCACAGCGCCGTGAACCCCTCCGGCGTCAGATAATTCACCAACAACTCGGCCGCCCGCGGCTCGTCTTCAATGATCAATACCAACGGCCGCGTCAGCCCCCGGTGCGTATCTCCCGTCTTCACCGTGAACACGAAGGTGCTGCCCTGCCCCGGCTCGCTGCAAACCCAGATCCGCCCGCCCTGCTGCTCCACCAGTCGCTTGGTGATCGCCAGCCCCAACCCCGTGCCCTCGCGCACGCCCTTCGTCGTCGAACCCACCTGATAGAACTTATCGAAGATCGCCTCGTGGTCGTCGCGCGCAATGCCCACGCCGCTATCGACGACCGAAATCGCCACCTTGTGCCGCCGCGCCATCACCGACACCGCCACCGTCCCGCCCGCCGGCGTGAACTTCACCGCGTTGCTCAGCAGGTTGGTCAGGATCTGCCGCAGCCGCAACCGGTCGGCTTCCACAAAGATCCCCTCGTCCATCTCCGCCGTCAGCCGCAGTCCTTTGCCCTCGGCCTGCGGACGGATCATGTCCATCACCTCGTCCAACGCCGGGCCCAATGCAAACTTCTCCAGGTGGAACTCCATCCGCCCGGCCTCGATTTTACTGATGTCCAGCAGATCGTTAATCAGCGCCAGCAGGTGGTGGCTGTCTTGATGAATGTTGGAGACAAACCGCTTCTGCTTCTCGTTCAGCGGCCCTTCCAGTTCTTCGATAAGCAGCTCAGCAAACCCGATAATCGTATGCAACGGCGAGCGCAATTCGTGGCTCATACTCGCCAGAAACTCGCTCTTCAAACGGTCGCTCCGCTCCACTTCCGCATTGCGCTGCTGCAACTGCCGGTTCTTCTCTTCCAACTCCCGCGTGAACCGGTCCTGCATCTCCTGGAACCGTTCCTCGGCCAGCCGCCGCGCCGTCACGTCGCGCACCGTGGCGATGACGTGAAAACCCTCTTCGGAATGAATCGGACTCAGACTGATCTCGACCGGAAAAACAGAGCCATCCTTCCGCTGCGCCCGCAGTTCCACCCCCGATCCCATCGGCCGCGTCGAGGCCTTTTGCGCGAACGCGTCCCGGCGCTGTGCATGTTGCCCCCGCCCCGCCGCCGGCACCAGCGCGTCGATGGAAAGCCCTAAAAACTCCTCGCGCGAATAACCAAACAGCCGCTGCGCGATCTCGTTGACGAGCACAATCCGGCCTTCCGAATTCGCCTCAATAATGGCGTCCGGCGCAGCATCCAAAAGTTCCCGAAACCGGTTTTGTGCCCGCGTATCTCCCTCAATCATCGGCCTATCTATTCTCACTCTTTTGGTTCCCATCGCGCCAGCCTCGCCGATTGAACGATCACAGATACGCTGGAAACGATCATCGCTCCAGCCGCCCACAACGGCGTGATCACCCCAGCCACAGCCAGCGTGATTCCCGCCACGTTATAGGCGAATGCCCAAAACAGATTCCTCCGCACCGTCGCCACGGTCCGCGACGCCAGTTCAAACGTGTCTCCCACTCGCCGCAACGACGGCGTCATTAGCACTACCGGCGCCGCCTGCATCGCCAGTGCCGCCCCGCTGCCCATCGCAATTCCCAACGTCGCCTGCGCCAGCGCCGGAGCATCGTTCACACCATCGCCCACCATCGCCACAGCGCCGCTCGCCGCCTGCACCCGGCGAATGAAATCGGCCTTGCCCTCCGGCAGCACCTCGGCTTCGAAACTGTCGGCGCCCACCGCCAGGCTCACCGCCTCCGTCGTCCCCTGCGAATCTCCGGAAAGCAGAATCGTCTGCAGGCCCTTCTTCTTCAACGCCGCCACCGCCTCGCGCGCCTCGCCGCGGATCGCGTCGCCACAACAAATCACCCCTTGCACCGCGCCAGCCCAGCCCACATACACCGCGCACAACCCCTCGCTTTGCCACGCTTCGGCCACCGACGCAAGCGCCGCCGGAATCCGGCCGGCCATCTGCAATGCCAGACGCTGATTCCCCGCGAACACCTCCTGGCCCAGCACCCCGCCGGAGATGCCCATGCCGTCAAACCGCAACACATCCATCGCCGGTTCAAACGCCAACCCCAGCCCCACCGCCCGGTCCACGATCGCCCGTCCCAGCGGATGCTCCGACATCACTTCAATCGGCGCCACCCACCGCAGCATCTCGACTTCGTCCAAACCCGCGCACCGCAACATCCGGAACTCGCCCGCCGTCACCGTGCCCGTCTTGTCGAACACCACCGTCCCCACGCTGTCCACCGTCTCCCAAACGTCGGCGTTGTTGATCAGAATACCGTGCCGCGAAGCCGCGCCAACGGCCGACGATATCGCCAGCGGCGTCGCAATCCCCAACGCGCACGGGCACGCAATCACCAGCACGGCAATCGCGTGCAGCAGGGCCGCCTGCACCGGCTCCCCGCCCAGCAGCCACCAGCCGAGGAAGGTCCCCACCGCCAGCGCCAACACCACCGGAATGAAGATCGCCGTCACCCGGTCCACGCGCCGTTCCACGCGCGCCCGGCTTGCCAGCGCCCGCTCTACCGCGCGGATCATCTGCGCCAGCGTCCCGTCCTCGCCCACCTGCGACGCCGTCACCGTCAACGCCGCCGACACGTTCAAACTGCCGCCCACCACGCCGTCCCCCGGCGTCTTGCCCACCGGCCGGCTCTCCCCCGTGATCACCGATTCATCCACCAGCGAATGCCCCTGCGCCACAAAACCGTCCGCCGGCACGCGCTCCCCCACCTTCACCACAAACGGCATCCCGCTCTGCAGCCGCTCCATGCTCACCCAGCGCTCCTGCCCGCCGTCCATCATCCGCGCCTTCCGCGGCATCATCCGGTGCAACAGCGTCACCGCCCGCGCCGCCCGCGCCTTCGCCCCCGCCTCCAGCAGTTTCCCGATCAGAACGAACGTGATAATTGCGCACGCCGTGTCGAAGTAAAAATGGTTCCCGCCCGCGAACGCCGCAAACACGCTGAACCCGTATGCCGCCAGAATGCCCAGCGCCAACAGCGCCTCCATCCGCAACATCCCCTGCCGCAGCCCCAACGCCGCCAGCCGCAGAATCGGCCACGCCGAATAAAACACTGCCGGCGCCGTCAGCACCATCAGCACCCACGGCAAATACGCCCGCATGCTATCGGCAATCGACTCAAAATAGCTGACGTAGAACACGCTGCTCAACGTCATTACGTTCATCCAAACAAACCCGGCCACGCCCAGCCGCAGTTGCAAGTCCCGCTGCCGCCCGTCGTCGGCCCGCTCGGCGCCTGGCTTGTAGTCGGCCACCTGATACCCCAGCCGCTCAATGCGCTCCCGGATCCGCCCCGGCGGCATCCGCTGTGGCAGGTACCGAACCTTCACCAGGTCGCTGGCAAACAGCACCTCCGCCGACAGCACGCCCCGCTCCTTCCGCAGCATATGTTCGATCAGCCACGCGCACGACGCGCACCACATCCCGTTCACCTGCAACGCCAACTCCGTCGACTCGCCCGCCTCCTCGGCCCGCTCCTCCACCTCCGGCTGCGACACCAGCCCCGCCTCGAGCGACTTCCGGAACAGCTCCGTATCCCGCGGATCCACGCCCGGCTGCAGCGCCCCGCTCTCCCGCAGAATCGTAAAAACATGCAGGCAGCCGTGACAGCAGAACAGCTTGTCCAGCCCGTCAAAGATGCCCTTGTACACGGTCGTCCCGGCCGGCAGCCCACAAAGCTGGCAATGGACGCCGGTCATCGCCGGGCTCGCCATTACCGCTTCTCCCCGCGCACGTGCCCGTGCTCATCAAGCAGTACCGGATTCAGCTTCTTCGCCTCCACATAAACGTAGATCATGATCACGAAGAAACCCACGAAGATCGCGGCCAGAAAATGCGGCACGATCGTCTTTCCCTTTTTCACTTAGCCGTCCCCTTCCCCGCCGCCGGCGGGCTCAAGAATGTCGTCGCGAACGCCGTTTCCGACCGGCCCGGCATCGCCCGCGCCGTGATCTTCACATGCGTCACATCCTGGCGCGTACCAGGCGCCACCAATATCTGCACGTCCTGCTCCACCACCGCCCCGGCATCCACCAGCACCGCCCCGGCCGGCTCAATCACCGCGCCCGGCAGCCCTTCGATCCGGAACGACACGCCGGCCGGCACGGTCCCGCGATTGGACATCTTCGCCTTGTATGTATTCACCACCAACCCGTGCGAGTCGATCTTGTACAAGTGCTGCCCCCGGTCCGCCCGGAACTGCACCAGCACCGTATGCCGCATCGAAAGCGCCGTCATCAGCCCCGTGAAGTAGAACAACAAAATGAACAACAGCGCCACGCGCTTCGTATCCCGGAAACCCATCCGCTGGTACCACTTCTCCGACTTGTTCCCCATCACCGCCCCGGTCTCGCCCCAGGCGTAGTGAATCAAAGTCGACCGGCCCAAACGCCCCAGCACCTCGCCGCAAGCATCGATGCACTCGCCGCAATGCACGCACTCCATCTGCTTGGGACTATCGCGAATATCGATCTCCATCGGGCAAACGCGCACGCACTTCTTGCACTCAATGCAGCTCTTCTCCTCGTCCCGGTAATGCACCAGCAGCGAGTTCTTATCCACCAGCATCCCCTGCAAATACCCATACGGACACACCGTCGTGCAGAACGTCTGCCGCACAAACGCAAAGTCCAGAAACGTAAACAGCGTGACAATCAAACCCGCCACTCCGCCCGTCGTCTGCACGTCGAGCGAGATCAAACGCTGGAACAGATCCCCCGGCTCCACGAAATACGAGATAAACACAAACGCCAAAGACACCGACGCCACAAAAACACCGGCCAGCGAAATAATCCGCTCCCGTGTCTTCAACACAGATGCCGGTGAACCCGCCCACCGCATCTTCACAAACCGCGCCACGCGCCCTTCCCACCACTGCGCCGCCTCGCTGAAAATGGTCTGCGGACACAGATACCCGCAATAGATCCGCCCATAAATCAGCGCCACCGCGACGATCACAAACATCAAAAACAGCAGCGTGAAAAACAGGATGGAGAACTCGCTGATGCCCAGCTCGAACCCGGCGAAGTAGAACCGTTGCCGCGGCAGGTCGAACCGCATCACGTTCAAAAACGGCAACCCCAGAAACACCAGGAAACACGCCAGGTGAATCAGCTTCCGAACCTCGTGGTAGCTCCACTTCGGCGGGGGCAGCGGCGCCGGCCGCGTCCGCCCTGCCGGTTTGATGTCAGGAATGATGTTGGACATGGCAGGCAGGCGCCCCTTTTCCGGAGACTGGAATGGGTAGCGTCCCGCGCCAGGCCACGAACAGCCCGGCCGCAATCATGGCCACCGCCGCCACACGAGTTCCATAACGGGTAAACCGTCTCTGAATCCCCGTGGCAAATAACCCGATCGCCAGCAGCGCGCCCGCTGTTCCTGCGCCAAATCCCAACATGGTGGCGCCGCCGTCCAACGCGCTTCCGGTCGAAGCGGCCTTCACCAGCGCCGCCCAAACCAGCCCGCACGGCAGAAAGCCAAGCAGCAGCCCCAGCCGCAAGCGATTGAAAATACCAGACTTCATCAACAATGGCGCCGTCACGCGCAGCAACCGCCGCGCCGTTGGGCTCTGCTCTATCTGTATCAACTGTCGCTGTGGGATCAGCCCTAACATCCAGACTCCTGCCAATACCAGAAGCACGCCGCTTGCCAAAGCCACCCAGCGTTCCAAACCGGGCAACGCCGCCATCACCGCCACCCCGCCGCCCGCCTCCCCCGCCGCCATTCCCAATAGCGAATAGGTGGCAATCCGTCCCGCGTTATACGCCAACTGCCCCCGCGCGCCACCCCCCGCCGCGCCAACGGTCATCACAATCGGCCCGCACATCTGCGAACAGTGCAGACTGCTGGCCAGCCCTAATCCGAAAGCCACGCCCCAGTCCGCCCCGGTCATACAGCCGTACCGTAGTTGATCTTCGCGTTCGGCGCCGGAATGCTCACGCACTCCCACGCAAACTCGAACTGCTGCATCGTGATCGCATGCGTCGGGCACCGCGACGCGCACATCGCGCACCGCAAACACGTCGACTCATCCTTCATCAACACCGCCCCGAACTCCGCCGGGTCGGCCCCGTCCAGCATCTCCGCCCACTCCGGATTCCCAATCAACTCCGTCAACGGCGTCAGCCGGATCAACCGCTCCGGACACACGTCCACGCACCCATTGCAGCCCACGCACTTGCTCGTGTCGAACACCGTATTGATGTTGCACCGCAAGCACCGCGACGCCTGGTGCCGCGCATCGGCCTCGCTGAAGTTCTCTTCAACGATGTCCACCGAACTCGCCCGCCGCGCCGCGTCCAACGCCGGCGGATTCTCGCGTTGAAACTGGTCCCATCCATCGGCCATCGTGTAGTCAGCCGCCTTCCAGTTCCGCCGCAACACCACGTCCGTCCGCGTGCGGCGCAGGAAGTCGTGCATCGAACGGGCGGCGATCTGCGCCGATGCCACCGCGTCGATGAACAACCTCGGCCCGTGCGCAATGTCGCCGCACGCGAACACATCAGGAGCCGTCGTCTGATACGTCTCCGGATTCACTTTAATCAGCCCCCGCTCGCTCGCCACCCCGTCCGCCGGGTCCAGGAACGACAGGTCCGACGTCTGCCCGATCGCGAAGATCACCGTATCGGCCGGGATCTCCTCCACATCGGCGTCATCGAATTTCGGGCTGAACTTCTTGTTCTCATCGAACACCGAAACGCACTTCACCGCCCGGAACGATTTCACTTTCCCGTCTTTGCCCTCAATCGACAACGGCCCGCGTCGCGCATGCAACCGCACGCCCTCTTCCTTGCCCTCTTCGATTTCAATCTCGTCGGCCGGCATCTCGTCCCGGCTCTCCAAACACACTACGTGGACTTCTTTGTCCCCGCTCATCCGCAGCGCGCTCCGCGCCACGTCGTAGGCCATCTGTTGCTCGCGATTGATCTCTTCGATCTCCTCGCCCCGGCTCTTCATCCACGCCGGCCGCAGCGCGCTCCGAGCCACGTCGTAGGCCACATTGCCGCCGCCCACAACCACAATCCGTTCCCCCAACGGCATCGGCGTGCCCTCGTTGAACGAGCGCAAAAACTCCATGCCGTCCCAAACGCCTTCCAAATCATTCCCCGGCACATTCAACTTCCGGCCCTTCGGCAGCCCGATCCCCAGGAAGATCGCCGCGAACCCTTCGGCCCGCAAGCTCGGAATCGTGAAGTCCCGGCCCAGCCGCATGTTGCATTTCAACTCCACGCCCAGCGACAGAATGGCGTTGATCTCCGCCATCACCAGATCGCGCGGCAGCCGGTACACCGGCACGCCAACCCGCGTCATCCCGCCCGGCTCGGCATCGGCTTCAAACACGGTCACCTTGTAGCCAATCCGCGTCAAATCGTGCGCCACCGTCATCCCGCTCACACCGCCGCCCACCACCGCCACGCGCTCATAGTCGCCGCGATTCGGCGGCAACATCTTCTCGTTGGCAAACTCCCGGTGCCGCGTGAAATCGCCCGTCTCCGGCCCGAACTGCCCCGTCACGAACCGCTTCAACGCCCGGATCGATACCGGCTCGTCCAACGACCCGCGCCGGCAGTTCAACTCGCACGGCGCCCCGCAAACACGCCCGCAAATGGAGGCGAATGGATTCGTCGCCCGGATGATCCGGTAGGCGTCCTCGTATCGCCCCTCGGCGATCGCGTTCACGTACCCGCAGGCGTCCGTGTGCACCGGACACGCATGCCGGCACTTCACCATCTCCACCCAGTAGGCGGACTCGTCCGGCTGAACGAGTTCAATCGGATTTGCGGGCACCGTCGTCGTAGCCATTAGTGTTTCCCGGAGCGAAAGGCGAACAGGATGACGCACAGCACGTAGATAAACGCCATCGCCGCCACCGCCATCATGAACCCATCGGCCTGCGTCGTGGCGTTGTTCATCGCCACCACCAGCGCACCGCGGTCGGAATGGGCAACCTCACCGTTCATGTACACAATCAGGTAGGACGCGCAGAACACGCCCCACACCACATACACCCACTTCAGAAAGGTCGGAACCTCCGTCCCTTCTTTCTCGGTGATCCATCCGTCGGCGTATTCTTTGATCTGCGGTTTCTCTTCCATCGTCGTCTCTCCCCTTGTCAATCCTCTTTGAGCATCTGGAACTTCACATCCTCGCTGTGCTCGTTCCAGTAGCCATCGCGCCGGGTCCGCAGGCAGAAATACGCCGCCGTCCCGAACAGAATCGCGAAAAACAGATACGAAAAATAAACACTCGGCCATCCGTAGTCGCTATACATTCCGCGCTCCCTACTTCTCGTAATCGTTGTCCGGGCGCCAGTTCTTCGCCCGGCCCAGCGTCTGCAAATATGCCACCATCGCCTGGAACTCTTCCTCGTTCGCGGCGATCCACGGGAACGGCGGCATCACCGAACCTGGCACCAGATCCCGCGGATTGCGGAAGTGCGTGCGGTGCCACTGCTGGTCATACTTGCCGCCCACGCGCGATAGATCCGGCCCCGTCCGCTTGGTGCCGAACAGGTGCGGCGCGTCGTAGACGAACTCATCCGGCGTCGATACCGGCGAATCCACGCCGCGCCAGCCGCTGCGCTTGGTATCCGCCAGAATCGTGCGTGTCTGCTGTGTATGGCAGTACGTGCAACCCTCGCGCACATAGATCGCCCGGCCCTTCAGCTCCTGCTCCGTGTACGGTTTCAATTGCCCCGTCGGCCCCTTCGAAGGATCGTCGTTCGAGAACGGTTTCGCCCACGTTTTATCGATCAACGGAGGCGCCACCGTCGTCAGAATGCCGCCGATGAAGAAGATCCCCAGCGACGCCGCGATGGCAAATCCGAAATTGGTATCCGCTTTCTGTAACATAGGGTCTCCTCTTACGCCGCCAGCGCTTTCTTCTCGCCCAGCGCCGTCGCCATCACGTTATAGGCGAAGCAGATGATCCCGGCGAACATCAGAATGCCGGAGAAGAACCGCACCAGCCATACCGGCCCCAGCGCGATCACCGTGTCGATAAACGGAATCGCCGGGTTGTTCCACTGCCAACCCTGCCAGAAACCGCCCAGCCACAGCGTCACAAAGAACCCTAAACCACCCGACATAAAGAACCAGTAGCTCCATTGCGCCAGCGGCTGCGAATGCAGTTCCGTGCGGAAAATCCGCGGCAGAATGTAGTAGGTGCCGGCGATCGCAAAGAAGCTGAACGCCCCCAACACCGCCATGTGCGCGTGCCCCGGAATCCAGTCGGTCTTCGACACAATCGCGTTCACCGCGCGCAGGCTGTGCATCGGCCCCTGGAAGCAGGTCAGCAGGTAGAACACCACGCCCGACATCAGGAACTTCAACGGCACGTTCTCGCCCATCTCGTGCCAGTGGCCCTTGATCGTCGCAAACAGGTTGAACACCACTGCCCACACCGGGATGATCAGCATCACCGAGAACGCAATCGCAATCGTCTGCAGCCACTGCGAAATCGGCCCGTGCAACATGTGGTGCGCGCCCGTCCAGACATACACAAACGCCAGCGACCAGAAACCGATCATCGAAAGCTTATGGCTGTGCAGCGGCAGGTTCGAAGACCGCGGAATGAAGTAATAAGCCAACGCCAGCCCAGCCGGCGTAAAGATCAGCCCCACCGCATTATGCACGTACATCCAGTTCAAGTTCGCCTGGTTCACACCCGTCGCAAACAGCGTCGCAAAGTTGCCCGTCAGGTACACGAACGCCGTCCACAGAATCGTCCCCATGATGTACCAGATACTCACGTACATCTGCTGGTACTTCCGCGTGGCGATCGTCATGAAGATGTTCGCACCAAACATGATCCAGGCCACCACCACCAGCACGTCCAAGGGCAGCGGCAACTCGGCGTATTCCAACCCCGACGTCCATCCCATCAGCAGACAAACCACCGCGCTCAGGATGATGATGTTCCACAGAATCCCCGTGGCCACACCCAGCTTTTCACTCCATAACTTCACCCCGCACAACCGCGGCACCACGTAGAAGATCAGCGCCATATCGCACGCCAGCAGCCACCCGAACAGCATCCCGTTCACGTGCAGCGGCCGCATGCGGCCATACGTAAAATACGACACTGTCGACAGCAACTCCGGCCACACAAACTTCGCCGCAATCACCACCGCCACAATGCCCACGATGAAGAAGTACGCCACGCTGCTCAGCAGAAACCACTTCACCGTTATGTCTTCATGGACCACCGGCGCCGAGCCGGTCACGTTCTGTATTTCTGTCGCCCTGTCCTGGGCGTTCGCATCAGCCATGGCCTACTTCCTCCCCTTCTGATTCATCCCTCGAATAAAGTTCGTCAGGTCGCCCACATCGTTCTGGCTCAACCCGTAGTCAATCCACGCCGGCATCGCCGTTCCCTGCACCCCGTACAGGACGGAGTCAAACATCCGCCGGTCATCCACGCTGCTCACAAACTGCGCGTTCCGCAAGTTCCGCGGCCGCGGCAGAATGTCCAGCGAGTTCGGGCCCTTGCCGTCGCCTTTGCGTCCATGGCACCCGGCGCAACGCTGCACGAAGATCCCTTCCCCGCGGTCGGTCGACGCTTTGCTCATCGCCACCGGATTCACGTCCGGCAACTTCCGCGTCTTCTGCCCCGCGCGCTTCGTCTTCACAAACGTGGCTTCGACATAATCCAACAATCCATCCACCTGAGCCTCGCTCATCGCCTTGCCCCACGGCGGCATCGACGTTCCCGCCACGCCCTCCTGGATCGCCTTCTTGAAGCGCTCCCGGGGCTTGGAATTCATGAACGATGCCTTCGTCAAATCGCGCGGCGAAGGATCCAGATAGATCGCGATCGGCCCCAGCCCGTCGCCCTTCTCGCCGTGGCACCGCAGGCAGGCTTCTTT
>CAMATG010000101.1 GCA_945860645.1 Candidatus Sulfopaludibacter sp. SbA3
CGGCGGTCAGGGGAATCCGGGGCCGTTCCAGCGAGAAAAGTTTGGGAAGCAGTTTTCCGGGGATGACATCCGGACAGGCCTTGCGGAGGGAAGGCCCGGCGTCGAGGATCCGAAGATCCCGGTCGAACTGCAGGAAGAAGGGGAAGAGGGCGGCGAACTGTTCATTGTCAAGGGACGGATTAGATTCCAGCTCGCTACCACTCGACGAGGAATTCATCATGATCCGCTCCAGACGACTTTTTTGCGGTAATCGACACGGTTACCGAGGTTTGGAAGTACGTGCCCAATCCGAGGATCAGCCCGTCGACGAAATGCGTGAGGCCCGGGCGGCGGGAATAGTAATGAAGGCGGAGAGACCGCTCCGCGACCTCCTCGCAGCGGAATTCCGGCGGGTCGAGGTTGGGGAAGAGGAGGCTGATACGCTGGTGGAAGTGAGGGAGGTTGACGAGGAACTCGCGGACGGAGGAACCGCCGGCGGCGAGGAGGTCGGCGTAATGCACCCGGGCGGTGCGGGTGACCCAGTGGATACCAAACCGGCGCAGAAACTCCGGCAGAGAGATGCCGAGCTCTGCGGCGCCGGCCGTCACAAGCGCGTAGGTAATTTCGTCGGGATAGCCGGTACTGCTGATGAAGACATCCTCGTCAACGCCTGCCACCATTTTGACGGATTCCCAGGTCGCAGATCCGTAGCCGTCGATGATTAGCTCCTCGATTGCGCGATTGACCATTCCGTACATATCCCCATCCTTTTTGCCAAATCGCTTCACCAAACCGCCCAGTGGGCTGCGGAAATATACCGGTAGCAGGTGCTACTAGTACCCTAATTGTATTGTAAACACTAAAGTTGTATGGTAAACACTAAAGCATCTTAAACGAAGTCACCTGAAGGTCGCTCGATTAACGGTTAGGCAGCTGTCCTTAAGCGTGTGGCGGTGAAAGACCATAGAATGTCGCAGGTGCTCCGTTGTAGGACACGGATCGGACCTGGGCGACTATTCGGGAACGGATCCAGAGGGCGGGTAGCGTTCAAGTTCGCGGACCGCCTGGTCCCACGCCAGTTTGGCCGGGCCGATGGCGTCCCGAAGCTGATCCGGTTCGGTGAGAGCGATTTCCTCAATCCTTTTGAGGGCGCCGGCGAGCCCGGTGGCGCCGATCAACATGGCGGAACCGGCGAGCTTATGCGCGCCATCGGCGACCGACTCCGCCGGCTGATTCAGGACGTGGGCGGCGAGCCAGGAGCCGGCATCGTCGAGCACGGTGCGGATCATCACTTCGGCCTTGTTCCCGCAGAAGGCGCGAAGGGAGGTGAGATTCTTGATCGACCACGCGCCGTCCTGGGCATTGGGCGGGGAGGGAGCGGGTTGACCGGCGGTGAGAATGCGGTGCAGGTCGGATTCCCGGATGGGTTTGGACAGAAATGCGTCGAATCCCGCGTCCGCGCAGAGTTTCCGGTCGGAGTCAAAGGCGGAGGCGGTGAGGGCGATGAGCTTCGGCGGATTGGGCAAGTCTCGGCGAATCCGGCGGGCGAGGGCGAGTCCGTCGATACCGGGCATGCGGAGATCGAGAATGGCGAAATCAAACTCGGCGAGTTGGAGCGCTGCCCAGGCCTCCATGCCGTCATTGACGATGTGAGGCTGGCAGCCGAGACGATTCAGCAGGAGTTCGATCACCAAGCGGTTTTCGGCGTTGTCCTCCGCCACCAGCACGCGGCGAGGACCGTCCGGCTCTGCTGGGGCGGGGCAGGCGGGGGGGGGCGCGAGGGATCGGCCGGCCGATGCGCAGGCTTCGCGGAGTGTTCTTAAGGAAGGCGGGACAGCGAGGAACTCGAGGCCGGGAGTGTGGTGGAAGTAATTCCTCTCGTACCGGCAGGGGTAGGTTTGATAAACGGCAACCTTCCAGCCGGCCTCGATGAATGACCGCAAAGAGCCGGCGGAGTGAGCGGGCAGGGTGGCGGCGAGGTTGTCTTCGATAAGTAAGCTCATCCCGGTGCCGGAAACGGACGGCAGCGCGGTCTGGACCTGATGGGAGCAGCCGAGGAAATGGACGTGGGAGGCGAGGCCGTCGCGGATGCGGCCGGGGGCGCCGGCGATGACAACGGACAGGGGAGACGTCTTGGGCGACTGGCGGATGACGCCGACGGGGATCGATACAGTTGCCGTGGTGCCAATGCCCAAGGCGGTTTCGATCCGGATCTCGCCGCCCATGATGGTGAGAATGCGTTTGACAATGGACAATCCGAGCCCGGTTCCGACATTGGGCGGCGTGCCGACGGTCTGTGTGAGTTGCCAGAAGGGCTGGAAGAGGCGCTCGAGATACATTTCCGGGATGCCCGGTCCGGTATCGCGGACCGTGCAGACGAGCCGCCCGTCGGCATCGGGGCTGGATCCAGGGGTCCACGAGACATCGATCTCGACGAAGCCGGAGTGGGTGAATTTGACGGCGTTTCCAGCGACGTTGATGAGGATCTGCTTGATTCGCAGCGGGTCTCCCTGGCAGTAGGCGGGGAGCGATGGGGAGCAGATCCAGGTGAACTGAATGCGCTTGTCCATGGCCCCCGGCACGAGCAGTTCAAAGGCTTCCTCGATGATGGAAGCGGTCTCTAATGGTTCCTTCCGCAGTTCCAGTTGTCCTTGTTCGATGCGGGAAAAATCGAGAACATCGTTCAAGATGGAGACCAGATGTTCGCCGGAACGTTCGATCAGGGCGACGGCTTCGCCTTGTCCATCCGAGAGTTTTTCGGCGCGGATCCGGGGCAACATACCGAGAATGCAGTTGAGCGGAGTCCCGATTTCGTGGCTGATGGTGGCGAGGAATTCGGACTTTTGATTGGTGGCGGCGAGAGCGGCGCTAGCGGAGTCCTCCGATTTCTCCAGCGCGGCGGCGGTGCGCCGCTGCAAGTCCTGCACACCTTTCCAGAGCGGTTGCATCTCCGTGGCGACCTCGGCGCTGCCCGGGGCGGCGACCGGCGCGTCGGGAGATACATCGATCCCCTCCACATACTGCCGAAGGCGGGTGACGGGCGAGGTGATGCGGCGGCCGAACCAAAGTGCAAAGGCGGCGGAGGCGACGGTGGCGGCGACGACCAGGAAGACGGCCCACATCTGAAAACGGGCCACATGCAGGAAGGCGCGGGCGGTCGGCTGGTAGAAGATGACGCGCAGGCCGGACTGGGAAAGCGCGTGGCCGCCCAGATAGGCCGGCCGCTGAAAAGAGTTCGTGCCCTTGGTGACCCGGCGGAATTCGAGGCCTCCGTGTGACTCCCGCCCGATGGCATGGAGAAGTAGCTGGGATTCGACGAACCCGGATTTCGGCTGATTGGTCTGAGCCGGGACGTAAGAAATCAGTTCGGCTCCGGTTTCCTGTTTGAGAATGGCGATCCGTACGGAGTCCAGATTGCGAGGATTGACGGCGCAGGCGAGGGCGGGTTGGATGCGCAAAGCTCCCGCGGGAGAGCCGTTCCGGGTGGCGTTCGGCAGCAGGCGTTCGAAGGGGAGCTGCACTTCGCCTTGATCGAGGGGCGGTAGAGGATCCGTGCCGGTGGCCGAGGGCGACCGCCACCAAAGCCGGGCGCCCGGACCGAGATCAATCGGCTGCTGGTTGGTTCCCTGGCCCGGGACGTCAGGGTGTAGCTCCCTCCTCATGGTTAACTCCAGGCGGGCCGAGTGATAGACGCCATCGAGACATGCCGCGACCGACTCGGCGTGCTGCTCGAGCAGTTCCTTCGCGCGTCCCTCTTCCCGCTCGCGGAGCTCGGTTCCGTTGTAGAGCAGAAGCGAATAGAGAGGAACCATGCCGACGAGGAGCGTGCCGGCGAAGATGTCGTTGCGGAGGGAGGGAGGGGGCAGTTGGTCCGCGCCGAGCCGTTCCCAGAGCGGCCGGATTCGATGGCTCCAGAGGATGAGATGAGCAAATAGGGCGGCGAACAGCCCGGAGAGGAAATCGGCGAGTCCGACCATCCATAGATACTGCCAGGAAAGGCCGAGATGCTTGCCGTAGATGAGGCCGACGAGTGGGAGGCCGATGGCGGACCAAGACAACGCGGAGGCGGCGGCGAGAGGCATCCGTGCCCGGAGGAGATAGCCGACGCTAACAATTTGGATGATATGGAGCACCAGCGCGTAGGGGTGGCCCCACGCCAACACCGTGCGAGCGCCGGCGATAGCGGCGGCCAAGGCACCCCACCAAGGGCCGAGCAGAGCAACAATGATGTAGGGGAACGCGGAGCCGGTGAGGATCTCCACCCCGTTGCAGACATGGATCGTATGGCCGTTTGCCAGGTATCCAAAGAGCCCGCCAAGGACCACAGTCGTGAGCCTTCTTAGTGTGAAGGCCTGAATAAATTTTCCCATATACGCCTAAAAATCTCTTCGACTGCTACGTTAACCTGCGCTATTGGGTGCGTCAATGAGGAAAATCGTCGATGTCGTTGGGGATAACTCCTGATTGGTGGCTGGGATGGGTTGGGGTGACGATGGAATTGACAAAAAGCAGGCTCGCTTGAACTTAATTTGCGGTGCGCAAAATTCCTTGCACCCATCGAGAGCCTGCCCGCATCAAGGGGGTAAAATTGAGGCGAGTATTACTCGAACGAACGTCACGAAGCAAGCTGATGAGCTTTCGACTCTCAGAGGATGAGGCAGCTTACCTCATCGAAAAAGCGGACGCTTCCGGCGCCCGTTCGGTTTCTGAGTATGTTCGGCTGGCGGCGCTAGAGGTCGCGAATAAGGACTTTCGTCGGCGTGACATCAGTTCACATTCCGGCGCGGGCCAAGTGAGGGGCATCAGTGGAGACGAAAACGCTCCCGTCCTGCTACTTTCGGTCCTTCGCGCACTGGAAGACGCGCTGCGGGCTGCTCGCCAGGAAATTGGGAAAGACTAGAATTGGAGCCTAAGGGCTAAGCGAAACTCTCTGAGCATGACCAAAGTCTTAATTGCTGATGATCACCGAATGTTCGCCGATTGTCTCGAGGTGGTATTCGACAAGGACCAATATGAGATCGTCGCTGTGGCTACCGATGGGGTGGAGGCACTGCGGCTTGCTTTGGAACATAAGCCGCAGCTTGTGATCCTTGACGTCAATATGCCGGGCATGTACGGGCTGGATGTAGCGCGCGAAATCCAGCGTGAGCTTCCGTTCACGCGACTTGTTTTCCTGACCTGCCGAACCGACGAGTCGTGTATCCGTGAAGCCATGCGGCTTGGGGCCAAGGGATATATTTTGAAGTCCGAGCCCTTGAGCGAGATCCAGGTGGCACTGCGGAAAGTTATGGCTTCGGGCGTTTACATTAGCCCGGGATTCCTCGGGACACTTCTCTCGCAGTGGCTGCAGGATCAAGCTCAGGAGGTCGAGGCGGTGAGCTTGTCGCTGCGGGAGCGGCAAGTGTTGAAGTTGATCGCGGAGGGACACAGCACGAAGCAGATAGCGGCGATGTTGGCGATTACGGCGAAGACGGCGGACAGCCACCGTACGCGCCTCATGGCGAAGCTTGGGGTGCACGAGGTGGCGGCATTGGTTCGGTACGCGATCCGGCAGGGTATCGTCGCGGCGTGACGGAGGCAGTTGTCATCGTCAGCTGAGTCGGCCTTGGACTTCATTTATCAAAAGGCTCGTCCCTCCCCGCTGATGACGGCAGGGTAATCTGGCCAGAGGATTTGACTGGCGAGGATCCATTGCAAGAGCAACTTCTGGAATCGGCTCGGGCAGGAGTAATTGACACCGCCCAATTGTAGTGTGAGCCCGAATCGACAAAAGGGTGGTTTAGCCACGCGATCTGCTCGCCTCTTTCTACCTTCGTCTTGTCGCGGGGCCGGTATGGTCGTGCGGGCAACACGCCGAAGCCGTAATGGACGGCCGAGCTTTGGTCGGTCTGTGTAGTGTCCGGGTAGCGGCGGCAGGCCTTGCTGACGCCGGTCTTGGTGTTGTCGGGCACGGTTAGCGATGGCACGCCGCCCCAGAAGGCGAAGGCGTGTTCGCGGGCACCGATCCAGGATTCCATATCTGCCGGGCGGGCGTGACGTCGGCGTAGGTGTAAGAACTGGTGCCGAGGACGGCCACGAACAGTCACGGTTGGCGGACGGCTCTGGAGTGGCGGTAATCGATGGGGAACATAGCGCCGCCCCAGTCGATGAACGCCTTCGCGCCCGGCGTGTGCTGTTGGCGTATCACGACGCTTTTTTTCCTGCGCCAGTGGTGGAATAGCTCGCAGTAGAGGCTGTAGCGGTAGCAAGAACACGATTGACCCACATTCATCAACCTCTCCTTGCCCCCGCCCATGATCGGGCACCGCTTCGCTTGACGGCTGTCGCCTGGCCGCGCCCGGCGCTCGGTTCCGTTCTGCTTTGTCGGCTCCCCCAGCCGGATCCCGCCCTACAGGTCCGTTCGCTACCGCTCACCGGAATCCGCCCGGTCCCCCCAACAAAGCACTCCACTTCCCTTGGGAGCGCCCCCGCTCGCTTTTGGGTGCCCCGATCAAGAGACGGCGGCAGAAGGAGAAAGCAATGAACAACGTGACTCTAATTGGTTACCTCGGCAGCGACGCCGAAACCCGCAACATCCGCAACGACTCCACTCTCACAACCCTCTCGCTGGCCACCCAGCGCACCTGGAAGGACCGCGAATCCGGCGAACGCCAATCGCAAACCACCTGGCACCGCCTCGTAGTCTTCGGCCGCCTGGCTGAGTACGCCGCCACCCTCACCAAGGGCGCCCATCTCCACATCACAGGCGAACTCAACACCCGCCAGTACACCGCCAAGGACGGCACCACGAAGTACGTCACCGAGATCCGCGTCCAGCGCATCAACCGCCTGGACCGCTCCCCCAAACAGGAGGTGGCCGCGTAAGCGGCCAATCCCGCCATGACCAACCGCGATCAGCTCATCCTCGATCATCTTCCCCAAGTGGAACTCCTCGCCCGCAAACTCCATCGGCGCTGCCCGCAGGTCGAACTCGATGACCTCATCTCCGCTGGCACCATCGGCCTAATCAGCGCCGTGGACCGCTTCGATCCCGTCCGCAACTGCAAACTGAAGACCCTAGCCGAACACCGTATACGCGGCGCGATGCTCGACTATCTTCGCCAACTCGACCCGCTTCCCCGCGCTGTCCGGCAATTCCAAAAGCGTCGCGATGCCGTCACAACGCCGTCCGAAAACCCGACGCCCGACGAACTCGCCACCATCCTCGGCCTTCCCACGCGGAAAGTCATCCAATGGAGCCGCATTGTCCGCGCATCGAAAACGATCCCGTTCGAGACCCTGCCGGAATCCGTCCGCCGGAAAGTCGCCTGAGGCTTTCCGAATGAGGCGGAGCCATCACTCCGCCTCAACCCCGATGGACAGCCATCGCCAATGCCAACACCGCCACCAGGCCGACCACGACAACCCCAGCGCCCCAGACCGCGCCATAAAACAGCAACATCGCCCACCGCGTGAACGACTCGCCCATCCCCAGATACACCCAAACCCAATCACGAAATCTCACACAAACCTCCCAGCGACAAATCCCAACAAAAACGCCACCCCAGCCCACTGCCAGCGCTGCACCCGCGGCGGCCAAGCCACCCCACTCCCCGCCCTCGCAACCTCCCGAGCCACCGCCACGCCAACCCCCTTCTGCATCCTCTCGCCCGCGGCATCGAACTCCTTCGCCGCCTTACGTATCTCATCGGCCACTCCGCGAACCGCCTCCTCCAGCATCAGCCGGTTCAGTGTCACAATCACCATCGCCGGATCATGCGCGTCCAGCTTCACCCCATGCCGCGCCACCGCCTCCGCCATCAATCGGTTGATATCCATGGCCTATTGAAAGGACAGCCCATCCAACTGGTCGAACAACTCCCGCTGCATCACCTTCACCCGTTGCCGCATCATGATCGAAAACCCCGCCGAGTCAATCGCCTCCTGCAGCGTCAGCTTTCGCGTGATCACGTCCTCCATGTCCCGCCCAAACGTATCCTGATTCCGACGCGGAATCACCACCGACCCCAGCACCCGCCCAGCATTCTCCAAGTACACCGGCATCTCATGCAACTGCCGGCCCTCCCGTTCAATCCGCCCAAAATACTCATTGATCCACAGCACAATGTTCTGATCCTCCGACGTCTGGGCCAGCCGGGCAAACCCGCTCAACGTATCCGCCAGCGCCTGCCCGCCTGTAATCACGCAATGCACATAGAGCTTCCGCCGCGACTCCTTCAGCATCGCCATCGCATTGTTCTCCAGCATGTAGTTCCACAGCGGGATGAACGTCGACGCCCCGTTGTCCACAATGAACGTGCCCGGCTGTGTCAACAGGTTCTCCATCAAACGATCGAACGCCCGCTGGTCAACCGAGCCATCCCGCAACAACTCCATCCGGTCCGCCCCCAGTTCCCGATACTGCGAGAACGTCTGATTTACAGGGTCCGTGTCGATGCACCGCACCGGAATGCTCCGCCGGTGCCGGAAGTACTGCGCCAACAGCGAGGCAGCCAAACTCTTGCCGACTCCCCCTTTCCCCTGCAGCGAGAAGTGGATCTCGCCCTCGTACTCAATGCCATTCGCCTTGGATCCAGCCATCTTTCGTCTCCTCATTTCTTCCCAAACAGTTCCTCGTCCGACATCGTCCCGCTGTAGTCGAAACCCGGCCGGTTCCGCGCAGCACGATGCAAATTGCCCAACGGATCACTCCCCGCCGGTCGAGATGTGGTGCTTTCCCCAGCCTTCGGCGGCGCGGATCTCTCATTCGCCATCCCCGACTTCCGCAAATTCGCAATCGCCCAGCACAGCGTCGAGTAGGGGATCGGGACGCCATCCGCTCCCAACCGAGCCTGTATCGCCCGAACCGAGTGCCCCGCATCGAGACACGCCCGGATCGACGGCCACAAATGGCGGATCAACCCCACCCGCCTCGCTGGGACTTCAGCGGCCAGTTCAGCCAATCGCGGCAATTCGTCAGTCTTCGGCATCGGCAACACGTCTGTCTAAACATTTACAGCAAGTTCCAAACAATTACAAGCTAGCCTGCACAGGTTCTAAGAAATTCCAAGATGTTCTAACGAATTCCAGGAACTTCCAACCCATCCGCTCCCAACTCCGGAAAGTCCGGCAAAACAGGTGATAGTGGAACATAAAGGGGAATCCGGGTGGCGTGGCGCTTTTTCTTGCCTATCTCACCTGTTTGCCGTACTATACCCATACGGTACAGGCTAGCCTGATATCCGGGAAGTCCCCGTATGCCACAAACGAAGCGTTTTGAACTGCAAATCCGGCCCGATCATCTCGCCGCCGCCCGCAAGGCGGCCCAAGCCCGCGGCTTCGATTCCGTCTCCGCCTACTTCCGCGCCCTCTTAGAACAAGATACCCGGCAAAACCAACAACACGACCACTTGGAAACCGCCGTTGTCAGCAGCATCGACCGCGTCGCCAAGGAAATGCGCCGACTCCACAACGCCAACCAGGCGCTCTTCGCCCTGACCGATAGCTTGGTCCGACTCTTTCTAACTTGCACTCCCGAGCCACCAGCTGACGTCCTCGACGCAACCAAGCGCCGCGCCAAACTCCGCTACGAGCGGTTCATGCTCTCCGTCGCCAAAAACATGAACGGCGACGCCCGATCCGCCCTCCTCGACGTTCTAAAAGGAGATCCCGATGCCTGACGAAGAGCAAATCAAACTCCGCCCCCGGCGCCCAAAGTTCGTCCGTGACGAGAGCAAGTCCTGGTCCAGCGCCTTCAAAGGTTTGATGCGCATAGCCAGAATGACCAGCACCCGCCAGTCATCACCGGCCGCCATCCGCCCCCGTAAGCCCCACAAACAGCGCTGCACCATCCGCGTAACGTACTCGCCGAACCACATCCGCCGCCAATGGGCCGCCCACGGCCGCTACATAGCCCGCGAAAGCGCCAACGCCGACGGCGTCGGCTTCAACATGACCAGCGACGAGGTCGCCATCCCAGCAACCCTCGCCGGCTGGCAGAAATCCGGCGACCGCAGGCTCTTCAAAATGATCGTCTCCCCGGAGTTCGGCGAACGCCTGGACCTCAAAAAGCACACCCGCGACCTGATCACCCGCCTATCCCAAGAGCTAAACACCGACCTCGAATGGGTCGCCGTCGCCCATTTCAACACCGGCCACCCCCACATCCACGTAGCCATCCGCGGCGTCACCCCCGCCGGAAACCTCCGCCTCCCCCGCGACGTGATCAAACACACCATTCGCCGCCACGCCGAAGACCTCTGCACCGAACAACTCGGTTTCCGCACCATCAACGACGCCGTCGATTCCGAACGCCGCAAAATCAACGCTCTCCACGTGATGTCTCTCGACCGTGACGCGTTGCGACGGGCCTCCCCTGCGGCCGATGACAATATTAAACACGCGTTTTCGACGGTCACCAGGCACGTCTTCGCTAGAGAGGGAGATACTCAACTCGCGGCCAGCTATGGCGCGCTTTCCAGATCGGAGCCGGCTAAGTCCTTGTCGTCTCGTCGGTTGGTCAAGACAAAGGCCTCCCGCACCGTCTGAAAGGGATTCAGCCCCACCCCGAACATTCGACGACTCCCTCTGTACCAGCCACACCTTCGAAGGTCGGATCAGGTCAGGTGAAGTGATAGACCGCCATTGGAGGAGAAAAGATATTGCAGATCTCAGTGTTGCGGCGTGATTCCGCTCCAGATCCATTGGTTCAAGCTGTTTACGTGCCCTTTCCCTGTGCTAAAGACCCGTCCGGCATCCATCATTCGCATTCGTGCAACCTCCGCAAATACAAGAACTTCCACGACAAAATCGCCCAGGGCAAGCCGATGTACGAAATCGACGACATGAACCTTGCTCACGAATCCGTTATGGACCTTTAGTTTCTCCCTTCGAACTACTCTCGTCCAAGGCACCATCGAGAGAATCGGACTCTCCGGTCCTCCAGAACTCAACACCATCGGGGCATCAAGGACGCAAACTGCCAATGAGAGGACTGGAAAAACGGGGCCGGTTGACGGTCTGTAATAATCCGGGAGGAACTCCATGGCGCTAACAAGCGGCAATAGAATTCCATTGTAAGCATCGGAGCCAAAATATTTTAAGGTGTCATATTCGGCGCCTTCTTGTTAGCGCAACGGTGGTTTGAATAAGGGTATTCTTTGCAACGCGTTGCGCTTTTCAATTTTCTCTGGCTTCGGGCGGTCTTTCCCTGGCACTCGAGTGGCGGGCGCCTGTGCCCCCTTTTTCGTTAGTTTCTCTGCGTCTCTGGAGATTTCCTCTGTTGTTGTTAACGCAACCAGAACGATGAGCGCGCCGAGAGCGACAACGGGGAATAATTAACGCGGGTCCAAGCGTTCCTCGTGACTCTCAGAGCGATTGTGTCGGTTTCAGTTTGAATGGAGGCTAAGGGCGCACTCCGATAGGGAGGATTCTGCCCTCAGCGGGGGTAGGTGGCGCTGGATGCTGCTGCGTGGATGATCCTTAGGCTTCGCAGGAACGGCCGTTCGGGGTGCTGGCTAGCGACTCGTTGAGCCCTGGGCGATTCCCCCGCGTGTTTGACAGGACCCATTGGCTGGCGCGCGTGTAGAGACCGGTTCCGTTCTTCTGGACGCCCGGATTGATGGTGAGTTCGTCCGTCCACGAATAGCGGCCGAACCACTGCGAATTTGTACTCTCGTTGAAGTCCAGCCGGCCGGTGAACTGGTCTTTGTCGATCGGCGTTTTGACAAGATACTGATAATTGCGGTTGGGCAGCCCTGTCTGTTGGAGATTCGGTAGCGGCGCAAAACTATCCAGCAGATACTTGGATCCGGCGTTGATGCGGCTGGCGGGGATGATGTTTCCCGGAAATGCCGTCGAGGTGATCGTGAAGCCGGTCCCCGTCGGATTAGGAGTGCGGACGCGCGTGTTCGGATCCTGGATGGGAGCCGTCACCACCGAAAGGTCGCCGGTGCGCATCGCCGGCGTCATGGTCGTAAAGAAACTGGGGACGGAACGGCGGGAGCGGAAGCCTTCATAGTTGGTCATGAAGAACAGCCGGTCTTTGCCATGGAAGACCTTCGGGATCCATGCAGGGCCGGAAAGCGTGCCGCCGTATTGGTTCTGCCGGTAGGGCGCTTTCAGCGGCGCGGTTTGGTTAGGGCTTTCGGGATCCTTGAAGAAGTAGGGCCGGGCGTCAAGTTTGTCGTTGCGCAAGAACTCGAAAAGGGCGCCGTGGAAGGCGTTGTTGCCGCCTCTTGTGGAAGCATTGATCTGTCCGGTGCCCCGGCCGAATTCAGCCGGATAGATACCGGTCTGCACCTTGAATTCCTGCAGTGCCTCAACCGATGGAAGCACGATGTAGAGATTGAAATTGATGTCGGTATTGGTGATGCCGTCCAGGGTGTAGTTGCTCCACGCGGACCGCGACCCCGCAATCGAGATCGTCAGATCGGAGCGGGAACCGCCCTGCCGCCCGGAAGCTTGAGCGGCTTGCGCGAAGCCCACAGTGACGTTGGGGCTAACAGCCCGTGGTTAAAGTGGGCATTTTCAGGGTTCCGACTCAAGCCGCCAGCAGAACTGGCTCGCCTGGCGAAAAGTACTTGTCAGTGCGAAGTTGGTTTTGCGTGGTGACGGAAATCGACAAGTTACCGGCAATCGCCGTCAAGGTCGC
>CAMATG010000102.1 GCA_945860645.1 Candidatus Sulfopaludibacter sp. SbA3
CGGGGAGCACGATTTCTGGCCGCTTGGCGTTGAAATCGTTCCCGGCTCCAAAACCCCCTATCTGATTGACAGGAATCTACTTATCGATTTCCATAAAGTACTTTACCGGACACTAGTGTTATTGTGAAGGGCGTGTTGGGTGGTTATTCTATGCTGGAGAGTTATACGGGAGGCGAGTGGATGAATGGGCGGTAAGGAGGGGCGCTGGGAACTGCTGTCGGACTTGCTTGCAGAAGCATCCGACAGGCCGCGGGAGAGCTGGCGCAGCTTCCTGGAGAGCCGTACTGACGATCGCGATCTGGTGGATGAGGTTCTGAGTCTGTTGGACGTGCCCGTGCCGGAAGGGGAGATTTCCATCCGGGAGCTACCTTCGTGGGTGGGCACGGAGCTGGATACGGCAGACGCCGAGCCACGCTTGCGGCCCGGGGAGGTGGTTGACGGGCGGTTTGTGGTGGAGAAGTTTGTGGGCCGGGGCGGGATGGGTGAAGTGTATGCGGCGCAGGATGAGACGCTGCGGGTGCGGGTGGCGCTGAAGATTCTGCATCCGGATCTGGCGGAGGAGGAGGCGTATCTTTCGCGGTTCAAGCGGGAGATTGGATTGGCGCGGGAGATTACACATCCGAACGTGGCTCGGGTATTTGATATCGGGCGCGAATGGGAACACGGCGGGCGGCGGTTGTTCTATTTCGCGATGGAGTTATTGGAGGGGGAGACGCTGGCGGCGCGGATTGGGTTAAAGGGTAAACTGGACCTGGCGGAGGCGTTGGGAATCGCGCGACAGATGGCGAAAGGGTTGGGTGCGGCGCACGCGGCGCGGGTGGTGCATCGGGATTTTAAGCCATCGAACGTGATGCTGGCGGGGGAGCGGGTGGTGATCACGGACTTTGGGTTGGCGGTGCCGGTGCGGGAGGGGGAGGACCGGTCGACGACGAGTCTGCGGCTGGGGACGCCGGGGTATGTGGCGCCGGAGCAGTGGGCGGGGAAGAGCGTGACGGCGGCGAGCGATATTTATGCGCTGGGGATTGTGCTGCATGAGATGGTGACGGGCTGGCATCCGAGCGAACGGGAGGGGGGGCGGCCGCCGGGGAATTGGGAGCGGGTGATTGGGAAGTGTTTGGAGATGGAGCCGCGGCTGCGGTGGGGGAGCGCGGAGGAGGCGGTTGCGGCATTGGATGGTGGGGTCTGGAGGCGCCGGGAGACGTTGTGGTGGTTGGGTGGGTTGGCGGCGGCGGCGGCGGTGGGAGTGGTGGCGTCGCGGTCCGGGGGGAGTTGGTTGGGGCGGCCTGGGCGGGTGGCGAAGTTGCTGGTGGCGCCGGTGCAGAATTTGACGGGGGACAAGCGGTTTGATGGGGCAACGGCGTTGTTGCAATCGTTATTGGACCAGAGCCCGCAGTTGCAGTTGGTGACGGCGGCGCAGCGGGATGCGGCGGTGGACCGGATGGGGTTGGCGGCGGGAGCGACGTTGGAGGTGGGGAAACTGCGTGAGTTGGCGTGGCGGTTGGGGGTTCCGGCGGTTTTGCATGGGACGATGGCGGCGGTGGGCGGGGACTATGTTTTGACGTTTGTGCTGGAGACGTTGCGGGGGCGGCCGGATGCGGTGGGTTGGAAGACGGAGAAGACGTTCCGGGCGAGCGGAGCGGAAGACATGTTGGGGCAGTTCCGGCTGGCTGGGGAGTGGGTGCGGGGGGAGGCTGGGGAGACGTTGGCGCAGATTGCGGAGTTTGACCGGCCGCCGCAGGAGGTGAGTACGGGGAGCTGGGAGGCGTTGGCTGCGTATTCGCGGGCGGTGTTGGCGTGGAGGCGTGGGGATCCGGATGAGCTGGCGGAGCAGTTGTTGAAGGAGGCGTTGGCGGCGGATCCGGGATTTGTGGCGGCGCAGCAGGAGTTGGCGGATTTCTACATTTCGAAGGCGCGGTTTGCGGAGGGGCACGAGCACTGGGGCAAGGCGATGGATTTGTTGTCGCGGCGGCGGGTGACGTTTCGGGAGCGGTACCGGCTGGAGACGCTTTATTTTGAGGATAGTTATCAGTTGAAGCGGCAGTTGGAGTCGGCGCAGGCTTGGGCGGTCCATTATCCGGGGGATGAGTCGGCGCAGTATTTCCAAGGGTCGTCGTTGTTTCATCACCATCGGTACGCGGAGGCACAACGTGCGTTTGAGGCGGCTTGGAGCGTGCAACCACTGGGCAGGACCGCAGGATATCTGGTGGCTCTGGGGTGGATGACATCCGATGCCGGGCTGTCGGACCGGTGGCTGGCTGAGTTAAAGAGACTGGGTAATGAGGCGCAGTATTTGAAGTGGCTGGGGCAGACCTGTTTCCTGGGAGGGGAGTACGGGAAGGCTTTTGAGTGTTTCCGGGGAGCGAGTGAGTCGGGTGACGCCGGCGTAAAGGATCAAGCCCTGGCGTACTTGACGTGTTTGTACGCCGAGTGTGGCCGGTATGACCTTGCGGTGCGGCATTGCCGGAAGCATTTGGCGGAGGCGAGACGGTGGGGGCGGCGGGCGATATTGGCAAGGCGGCTTTTACACCTGGCTTATTTGGAACTCGCAACTGGGGATGGTAAGTCGGCAGCGCGTGCGGCAAGAGAGGCAGCGACGGGGGAGACGGGTCCGCAGGCTGTGAGGGAACTGGCGACCTACTATCGGTTGACGAAGGATTTGGCTGAGTTAGAACGGTTAAAGCAGATTGCTAGAGATTGGCCCTTGCTTCCTCTGTTTACTGGTGTACAATTCTGGGTAGACGGGGAGATGACATACCTGAAGGCGGGTCCTGTCGCGGCGGAAGGGTTATATTTGAAGGCTCTGGAAGTTGCCTCTCCGTATATGTGGCCACCGGTGGCGATTGGAACCGGCCTGGATTTGTGGAGAAGTCCTTCGCATGTTCGGCGAGAGGCAGTGGCGTGGTATTTGGCGCAGCGGCATTGGCCGGGTCAGATTTCAGGCAGCATGCTGATGGATGAAACAGTAGGGAAGATGAACGAGTTCGGTAAAACGATCCGTGATTGAACGAATAGGGAGAGAACCATGGCTGTGAAACGATATGTAACGAGCAAGCGACCGAAGGGCCTGACGGAAACCGAAGTAATGGTTTTTCTGGGCTTGATGATACTGGATTCAAAGAGCCGGGATACGATCTTTGGAACGACTTTTGAGCATACGGCGGTAGAAGCGCGTACTGAACTGGAGAAATATCTTGATGTCGCAGTGGTAGGAATTGCCGGAAATTCCACCGCCGTTACTGGAGAGAGCCAGGTTAAGCATTGGGACGAGATCGAGAGGAACCCCAATAACGCGAATGATACATACGGCGCGAAGATGAGGATCAGCACGCTACTCCAATGGGCTGAAAAACATAAGGACACATTTAACGAGCTGCGCAAAACTCTGAACGATGCTATTGCGGCCGATTCGAACTACAGCCAGTGCGATGAGCGGGCAGAAGAAATACTGGATTTGATCGAGTACGCAAGAATCATCACGCTGCGCCGACTGTAGGAGATGGCGATTCCATGATGGTGCTCCGGCGACGCAGTTGGTTCATTCAGTTTTTCGTTTGGCTGCTTCTTGCCCCCGTGCTACTGCAGACGGCACGGGGGGAAGCGGCGTTGCTTCGTAAGCCAATCCCTGTGGGCATGGAAGACGGGAAGGCAGTCACGGCGCAGTACGTTGCCGGGCTGAAACGGATTGAGAACTTCTGGGGCCAGTGGGCACAGTATCATAACGGATTTGCGGCGAGTGGGAGCGAGGATAATTGTGCCCATCGAAGCGCCACATTTTTTGTCTGGCACCACGCGTATCTTGTGTTGACGGAGGAGATGTTTTCTAAGGCCCTCGGCGCTCCGTTTGCCATGCCGTATTGGAGTCCGGCACAGGGCCCGACGGTTCCCGCGGTGTTTTCCTGTGTAACGGGAGACTGCACAGTGCTAGCGGACACGAATCGGTTCAGGGAAGCGAACAAGAGCTTTGAGGTTGAGTGGAGCAGATGGACAAGTTTGAAGCGGTGCGCCGAGCAGAGTTATTTCTGTAGATATCAATGCGACCAGGTTGCGCTTGATCCATTAGGGGGAGCGCATGCGATGGACAACGCAACCAGCGTTGGAGGGTGGATTGAGTCACAGATCCATGATCCGGTTCACGATGCGGCGGCATGCCCTTCTGCTGCCGGAGCGTCATGTACACCGGGCACACTGTCGGCACCCAAGAAGGCGGCATTGGATCCGTTGTTTCATCCTTTCCATGCCGGCATCGATGCGGGTTACGTGTCCTTTCTGAAGAATAGCCGCATTACCCAGGAAGTGTGTTCAGCGGGTTTCAGCAGTAGCGAAGGTGCGACGGCGAGCTGGAGCAGCGGGTTGTTCGAACTGCCCGAGCCACAGTGCCTAGTGTATGACGAGAACGGAAAGACGTTTCATTTCAGCGCCTCGGCTACATACGATGACGGGAAATCCTGTAGCGACTTCGCCGGCAGCCTTTCCGCAGGGATTCCGAAGCGCGTATTCAAGATTGGCGAGATTCTCCGTGAGAAGCGATTTTGGCGGGTCGGTTATCCAGGCGAGAGCTCGTCAGAGCCGATTGGAGTTGGCCAGCCGTGTAGCGGAACTGCAACGCTTTACTATCAATGCCCGCAGATTGCTCGGCTGGTCAGCCGATCGCTGCGGAGAAGGCCCTTTTGGCCAGATGGGGCAAGGTTGCGGTTGAACGAGGATACGATACGGGGCGCCTACTTTCGCGTTTCTATGAAAGATCTGGACACGCAGGCACTGGCGAAGAGCGAGTATCAGGTTTCGTTGAAGGGACGTAGCGGCGAGATCGCGATCGGGAACGTTCGGTTGACCGGTTGGGACCAAGCATTGCGGGCGCAGGCGAAGAACCATCCTGAAGGGCCTGCAGGCAGCCATCACAATGCGCGGGAGCAGGTGGTGATGGAGATCTTGCCAGAGGAGGCAAAGCAGCGTGAGATTCGCGCACTGCTTTCCAAAGGGGAAAGGGTGACCTTGCAGTTTAAGCCGGTCGGAGGCGAAAAACTCGCGATGCCCCGAGATCCGCAACAGGTGTATTTGGAGGTATTTTTATTGGCACCGGGCCAATAAAGAAAAGCTTAGGTCATGCTGAAGCCGCGCTGGCTTGCTGACCGAGGTCGCGGCGGAGCCAGCGTTGGGCGGCGTCCCAGTCGCGCTTGATGGTTCTGGAGGATCGGTTCAGGGCGGCGGCGACTTGTTCCAGCGTCAGGCCGGCGAAGACGTGGAGTTCGACGACTTTGCAGGCGCGCTCGGATTCGGCGGCGAGGCGGTGGAGGGACTGGTCCAACGCCAAGAGGAAGTCCGGGTCCTCCATGGAGAAGATTTGGGCTTTTTCCAGTTCTACCCGGTGGAGGGCGTTGGGACGCTTGGCGGCCACGCGGCGGCGGGCGTGGTCGATGAGTATGCGCCGCATCTGGGTGGCGGCTACGGCGTAGAAATGGTCGCGGGAATTGAAGTTGATCTCCGCTCCGCGCATGAGGAGAAGAAACGCTTCGTTGATCAGCGCTGTGGGCTGTAAGGTGTGATCCTTACGCTCCTTGCGGAGATGTGACGCAGCGATGCGGCGGAGCGAATCGTAGACCTGCGAGAAGAGTAGTTCTTCCGCTTGCCGATCTCCGTTCGCACTGCGTTGCAGCAGACCAGTTACATCGCCAGACTCACTCATAGGAGTGTCCATTATCATAGCGAATCCGGGGCAAAGCTCCGCGAACAGTTGGCAGGGACTCGTCAGGTCGAGGATTCGAGTTTGGCCTGGTGTTTGTTGAGGAGGTCGATGAATTTGCGTTTGGTTTTGTGTTGTTCGCGGAGGGAGGCGAGGTGGCGGTGGAAGTGGGGGAGGGCGCCGATTTTCTTCAGGAGTTTGGCGGCGCGGAGGAGGAGGGCGATGGGGACGTCGTAGTTTGAGTTGCGAATGCGGGCCAGTTCTTCGTCGGCGCGTTTGAGAAAGATGGGTGCGGCGTCGCCGGGGTGTTTCTTTTCGCGAGCTTCGGCGAGTTGGAGCCAGAGATAGGAGGCGCAACCGGCGGCTTGGGCTTCGCGCCAGGCTTCTTCCTGGTTGTTTTCGGCGAGGAGGATCTCTACCAGGGCGGAGTGATCCTGTTTGCCCTTGGAGGCGGCGATGCGGCTGCGGATGAGGCCGAGGGCGCGGTCGCGATGTTCGGGCCAATCGTTGGCGAGGAGAGCGTGGCGCTGGAGGACCTGATAGAGGGGGAGGCCGGGGGATTCGGCGTAGGATTTCCAGATGAGGTTGAGGGCGTCCTGGTGACGGCCGGCGAGATGATATTCGGTGGCGAGGGCTTCGCGGAGGTCGGGGCTGTCTGGATAGAGTTTGTAGCCGCGCTCGGCCCAGGTGAGGGCGTGCTGGCGGGCGTTGGCGCGGAGGCAGGCGGTGATGATGCGGGTGAAGCGGCCCGGGGTGGAGAGATCGCGGGCGAGGACGGCGATCATGTCCTCGATGCGGCCGGTGGCGCGGGCGACGGATTCGAGGATGCGGTCGCGCTCTTCGGGACGGGAGAAATGAGCTTCTTCGGCGAGTTCACGGTAGGCGGCGAGGCCGGTGGGGCCGAGGAGGTCCTTGTAGGTTTCGGCGGCGTCTTCGAAGGCGTAGACGGTGGGGTTGGATTCGAACGTGAAGAGACGGTTGGCGAGTTGGATGGGGTTGGGTTGGGCGAGACGGGCGGCGTCGAGGTGGAGGGCTTCGAGGCGGTCCTGGAGGAGCATGATGTCTCCGTCGCTGTCGTCTTCGTCGAATTCGTCGTAGTCGTAGAATTCATCGAAGCGTTCGAGGGCGGGGATGGCTTCCTCGCAGATTTCCATGACGGCGGCGGGGGCGGTGGGGATGAGTTTTTCGATGGGATCGAGGGCGCAGTGGATGGATTCGAGGTAGTCGGAGAGGGAATCTGGGAGGAGGCCGGGCGATGGGCGCAGCGCCTTCAGGAGGGAGCGGCGGAGTGCGGCGAGGGCGGCGTCGGGCCCGGCGAGGAGGGCCTGGTATTCGTAGAGACGGTTTTGGAGCGCTTCGTTATCGGCCGACCATTCGAGGATGAGTTCGGCGAGGCGGGCGGGGGTTTCGGCGGCTAGTTGGGCGCGGAGGGCTTCGATGGGGAAGACGTCTTCGGGCGGAGGATCGTTGAGGAAGGAGATGGTAACGGCGACACAGTGTTTGCAGAAGTCGCCTTGTTCGCCCATGGGGCAGGAGCAATGGTGTCCGAGAGAATTGGCGATGGCGGTGAGTTCGACGATGTAGACACGCTGACCGAGAATGGTTGCGCGGATGCCGTTGGGCATGGTGGAGACGGAACGGACACGGTTGCGGGCGTAGTAGTCCTGACCACGTTGGATGGTGGTTGGGGAGGCGAGGGAGCGGATGCGGGAGGCGGTGAGGAGGGCTTTGAGGGTCTTCATTCGGAGTAGGGCGGGTTCCAGATCCAGGGGAGAACGTTGTTGGCTTTGGCCCATTGGTTCCACTGGGCGGCCATGGATTTTACGCGGGCGGGGTGGTGGACGGCGAGGTTGTTGAGCTCCGTGCGGTCCGCCTCAATATCGTAGAGTTCCCATGGGCCAGTGGGGTGGACGGCGGTGAGTTTCCACTTGCCTTGGCGGACGGCGCGGCTGCCTTCGTGTTCCCAGAAGAGGGGGCCGCGTTTGGGCTTTTTGTTTTGGAAGAGGGCGGCCATGTTTTCGCCTTGCGTGGGCGCGGATGGCGTCGCGCCGGCGATATGGGCGAGGGTGGGCAGCACGTCGATGAAGTGCCAGGGCTGGTGGTTGATGGCGTTTTTGACGGGGATGCCGGCGGGCCAGTGGGCAATCGTGGGGCAGGAGATGCCGCCTTCGTGGGTGTAGTGCTTGTAGAGGCGCCAGGGGGTGTTGCCGGTGTTGGCCCAGGCAGAGCCGTAGCTGTGATAGGTGCCGGTTTGGCCCATTTTATTGAGCGCTTCGCCGGTGTGGAGGGTGTTGGTTGGGCCGCTGGAGACGTCGAAGCCGAAGGGGTCCCATTCGGCGCAGGCGCCGTTATCGGAGGTGAAGAGGATGAGGGTGTTGGCGAGCTGGTTGGTGGCTTCGAGGTGTTGGACGATGCGGCCGATGTTTTGATCCATTTGATGGACCATGGCGGCGAAGGTGGCCATGCGGCGGGCGAGGTCTTTTTGACGGTCCTTGGGGAGTGAATCCCAGGGCGGGTTTTGTTTTTCGGCCCAGCCGTTGGGGGTGGAGACGCGGTTGGGACCGACGACGGAGCGGGGGGTGAGTTTTGTTGTTTTGGGGAGGAGGCCGACGGCGAGTTGGCGCTGGTGGCGTTGCGCGCGGATCTTGTCCCAGCCTTGTTCGTAGACGGGTTGGTAGTGATCGATGAGTTCTTTGGGAGCGTGGAGGGGGAAGTGGGGAGCGTTGTAGGCGAGGTAGAGGAACCAGGGGGATTTGGTGTCCTTGATGAAGCGGAGGGCGTGGTTGGTAAAAGCGGTTGTTGCGTGGAAAGGTTCGGTGGTTTCGACGGGGCGGCCGGCGGGGAGGCGGGTGTATTTGGCGGGATCCCAGAAGGTGTCGAAGCCCTGGATCATGCCGTAGAACTCTTCGAAGCCACGGGCGACGGGGCCGGGCTGGCCGAGGTGCCATTTGCCACACATGAGCGGCGTGTAGCCGGCGCGGCGGACAGTGGCGGGGAGGAATTCGGCGGCCGGGTCGACACGGCCGGAGTAGCCGGGGAAGCCGGGGCGGGGCTGGCCGCCGGTCATGTTGCCCATGCCGACGGCGTGGGGGTGGCGACCGGTCATGAGGGCGGCGCGGGAGGGGCAGCAGCGAGCGTTGTTGTAGAGCTGGGTGAGGCGGAGGCCGTTGGCGGCGAGGCGGTCGAGATTGGGGGTTTCGATTTCGCCGCCGAAGCAGCCGAGATCGGAGAAGCCGAGGTCATCGGCGAGGATGAGGAGGAGATTGGGTTTGCGGGCCGTGGCCGCGCTGGCGGCGGCCACGGTGTGCAGGAAGGCACGGCGCGAGAGCATTGCTTGTTAGGCGAGGGCTTCTTTACAGAAGTCCAGACACTTCTTCATTTCGGCCATGACGGTGGTTCCTTCGCCGATCGCATATTCCAGTTCGACGTTGGCGGGCCACTTGTACTTTTCCTTCTTCATGAGCTGGAGGACATCCTTGATGGGGGTGGAGCCTTTGCCCCAGGGGAGGTTGTCGCCGCCTTCGGTTTGGAATTTGCGGTCCTTCAAATGGAAGCTGGTGATGCGGCTGGCGTTGGCTTTGATGAAGGGGATGGGGGAGCCGTTGATGGCGGTGGTGAAGTGGCCGCAATCGAGGTTGATGGAGTTGTATTTAGATTGGGCGAGGGCGCGATCCCAGCTGGAGGCGTTGACCTGGGTGTGATTGTGATAGCCGGCGTAGATTTTGTGTTTGGCGGCGAAATCGCCGATGCGCTGGGTGAGTTTTTCGTCCTTGGGGAGTTCCATGGTGACGGAGTGGGAGCCGAGGGCGTGGGCGACGTTGAAGACGTAATCGTACTCTTCGTTGGACATTTTGTCGTCGAGGCTGAGCTTGACGATTTCGATGGAGACTCCGGCGTCGTTGTACATCTTGCGGAGGTCCTTGTACTTCTGCATGGGGACGGAGAGGCGCCAGGCTTTGCGTTCGTCGGCGAGTTTCTGGAGGGTGGCGCGTTGTTCGGGGGTGAGCTCGCGGCGGCCGCCACCGAAGGCCGGGGGGCGGGTGGCGGGGGCGCCGGCGAAGTTTTCGGCGGCATCGCCCATTAGTTCGACGGCGCTGATGCCGAGGTCGGTGCAGTATTTGAGGAGCTCCGGCGCGGAGCTGGGGAGGGAGCGGAAGCAGTAGGTGATGGCGCCGATCTGGACGCCGCCGAACTTGGAGTTGGGTTTGGCGGAGAGGGTGGAGGCGGGGAGGGAGGCGAGGGCCAGTTTTCCGAAATCGCGACGGTTCATGAGGGCATTATTTCATAGGGCGGGGTGGGGTGCTGGACCGGCTACCCCTTGTTCCTGGCGAATCATCGAAAGGTCTCCGCATCGAGGCCACCGATCAAGGCCAGGATCATGTTCTGGAAATTCAGGTTCCAGATATCACCGTGATTTTTGATGATTTTGCCATTGACGCGCATGACCCAGATGGGATTGCGGTCCGAGACGTTCGGTTTCCGGGAGACGCTGTAGGTGATTTGCGATTCAGTCCAGAACTGGAAGAGCGATGGGCCGGCGGGGTTTCCTTCGGTGACGCGATGGGTCACGAGACTTGGGGAATGTGGAGCAGTGCCTCCGAGGAGGGCGAAGCGAGCCAGGAAGCGGGTGGCCCAATCGGCACTGGAGGCTATGTGAACGAAAAGGGGATAGGGCTGGCAGAACTGACTGGACGGGTTATCGGGGCACAGGTCCTGCGAGAAGCCGGGATGGCGGAGCATGGCGCCGTTTGGACCAGGGGCGCAGACGGCTGAGGCGGCGCGGACTTGACGGGACTTGTTGGCTTCGTTGACCAGCAGGGTGAGATCGACAATGGACTTTACGGGCTTACCAGAGCCAAGCGACTTGCACTGGCCGAGGAGCACACCAAAACTGGGATCGGGGCGAGCGAAGCCAGCCGCTTCCTCTTCGGCCAGCAGGGAGGATAAGCCGGCATCATCGGGGACCCGCTCCAGCGCGTTTTCTAGAACGCGCGCACCGAGGGAGTGCCCTATGAGGATGACGCGGGGGCGGGGTTTGTGGGCCTTAATCTGTTCTCCGCGACCAGCGACGCCGGCGGCGATGAGTTGAGAGATGGTACGGGCCATTTCGCGGCTGCCGACTCGGCCAGCGGCGAAGTAACGTGGCCAGAGCGTCCACCAGTTGAGCAGGGACGAATCGATATCGACAGTTTTGCCGTTCCAGCCGAGATAGACGCCGTTGACGGGGGTGCCAGATGGCACCTTGGCGGCTACCGTTTCGAGAAAGTTGCGAAATTTCTCGACGTCTTTGGTTTGATTTGCGCTGCTTCTGGCATTGTTCTTCCAGCCGTGGACGTAAATGACGGTCATGCCTCCACCGGTCTCCGGCGTGGCGGAACCGGCAGTGGTGAGATGGCGAGCGTGGCGAATGGTAGAGACGACTTCCTTGAGTTGCCAGTCGTCACGCAAGCGTTTTCCTTCATCGGAGAATTCGATGAAGCCGAGTTTGTAGGCACCGTGGTCTTCGACGACGCTGGTATTTGGGCCCGGGGAGTTGAACTTCGCCGGCGGACCGAGTCGGTATGGGCCGCGCGTAGCGCAGCCCACAGAGAGTAGTACTAAGGGGAGTAAGAGAGAGAGACGGCGGGTCATGGGGTAACCGCGTTCGCTTTCTTGAGCTTGGCAAACAAGCGAAGGAGGTCTACGCCGACGCCGATTTTGAAGGTATCGCGGTTGCCGGTACCGAGGGGAAGCAACTGGACATCGGCGGCGTTGATTTTAGCGGGAGCGGTGGTTGGATCGAGGATGAGGGGCTCCCGTTCAAAGGCTCGACGGGAGAGTTTGAAGGCGGCGGAGCCGAAGACGTAGACAAAGCCGGTGCCATCGCCGGTGGCGATGGGGAGGAAGAAGTCTGCGCGGCCGACCGTGCCACGCCAGCGGCCGCCGGTGACGGCTTCATTCTGGCCGAAGAGGATATCGACAGAGCGGATGGGACGGCGAGTGGGTTGGCCGGCATCATTGTAGTAGTGCGTATTGAGGCGAATGCCACCGTAGTACTGGCGAAGGAAACGATCACGATCCAAGGTGGTGATGACGAGGGTATTTTTGCCGGTTCCGGTGAGCCCGTAGCGCTGTTTGAGTTGGTCCGCGGCAGGAGAACCGGCGACGGGGTAGGAGAAGAAGGCGGCGGTGTCTTTGGGATCGATAGGGGTGACGGCACCGTAGGCGGCGACGAGGTGCAGGGTAGTTCGGCTGCGGCCGTCTTCGAAGAACATTTTGCGGGGTTCAGACTGAGCCCAGAGGCGGTATTGGAGGCCTCCCATGGTTTCGATGGCCTGGGCGACTTCGTTGACTTTGAGGTCAGTGAACTTGTTTATAGTGGGATTCGAGCCACCGAGGAAGTCGAGCAGTGTCGTACTTCCGGATTGGGGAACAGAGGAGATGCGCGTGTCGACCCAGGCACGAAGTCGAGGGCCGAACCCGTCTGGATTGGAGTTGCCCAGTGGGACGGAGTTGTAGAGGTCGACGAAGTATTTAAAGGTTCGCGGGGCGGCGCTGGCGCCGCTCATTTCGCCGCCGAGGATAAAGCGGCTGTAGATGCCACCGGGTGCGGCGGGTGGGCCGAGATATATGGTGGCTGTGGCTTCGGCGGATTCGGTGCCCTTGGTGGCGGTTACTTTGGCGAGGACGACAGCGCTGATGTAGCCGGAGGCGTGGGTGGGCGCTACATAGACAGCCTTGGAGGGATCTACGGGGTCCGGCGTGAGAGTGCCAAGGGAAGGGGGATTGAGGGGGGCCCACGCGAGGGTTACGCCGGCGGTGTCGGACTTGGCGGTGAGGTTGACGGATTTGGGTGTTGTGCCGGGATTAGCGGAGGAGAGGCTGACGTTGGTTGGGTTGACGGTGACCGAGATCGCGGCGCGGAGGACGGCGGGCGTGACGACGGC
>CAMATG010000103.1 GCA_945860645.1 Candidatus Sulfopaludibacter sp. SbA3
CATTAAGGGCAACCCAAAGAACATTGCGATCAAATCAACCCACTAATATTTCCGACCAGATTCAACCGAACCCTCCAATTCGGAACCAGATCCAACCGAACCAATCGCAGACCCAACAACCGAACCCTCAAATCAAATATGCCCAAGACCTCTGCGGCGAGTGCGTCGGGCAAGCCGATCTTGCTGCACTACGACACCGAGGGCGGGCATTCTGGCGGGTTGCCGATTGTGAAGCAGATTGCGAATACGGCGGATATGCTGGCGTTTTTGGTGTCGCAGGTGTTTCCGGCGGCGCAGTAGGCTACCAGTTGCCACTGGCTCCATCGCCATCGGTGGAGCCGCCGGAGGAGGTTGACGAGGAGTCGTTGCGCTGCCATTGGTCCTGTTGGTAGGAGTCACTGCTGGAGGCGGCGGCGGGGGCCTCGTAGCTGGAGGAGCCGTCGGCGTAGTAGCCGCCGCCGGAGCTTGAGCCGGGCTTGGGGAGTTTGGTGCGTTCGGCGGCGCCGCAGAGTTGGCAGGTGCGGACGCGGTAGCCGCCTTTGGTGGATTGGACGCGGGTGGGCGTTTTGCATTTTTCGCACATGGCGTCTTTGCTTGCGGCGGCGAAGGCGATGTATTCGCCGGGGCATTTGGCGGCGCAGCGCCAGCCGCGGAAGCGGACAAGGGCGGACTGGGCGGCCTGCTTGCCCCAGGGGGGCAGGGCGGCGGTGGTTTCTTCGGCGGTGAGGGGGCGGATGGGGCCGCGGCAGGTTTCACAGGCGAAGCGTTCGGGGGTCCAGCCGTAGAAGCCGCGGATGATCATGTAGCCGGTGGCTAGATTGACGAGCGCGACGGCGGCGGGGGCGAGGTAGGTGGCGAGGGCATAGTCGGAGAAGAGAATTCGGGTGGCGGCGTAGGCGAGGATGGCGCCGCCGATGGCGGCGATGATGGCGGCGCCGATGAGGTCTGCGGTGAAGTCGGACTCGCCTGTATTGATCGGGCCGAGGGCGAAGTATGCGAGGGGGCAGAGAAGGCCGAGGGCGATGTAGAGCAGCCAGAAGGAGGGTTCGAGATCGGGGTGCATGGCGGCGACGACGAGGCCGGCGAGACCGGCGGCTGCGAGGGCCATGCCGAGGGCGGCGCCCCAGAGGAGATGAGGGGGGTAGAAATCCGAGTCGCCGGAGAGGCGGGGTCCTTGGAAGCGGTAGAACTTTTCGGGTGTGTCGTCGCGAAATCGATTGAGGCTGTAGTCGTCGCCTTCGTAGTAGCTAACGGCGGGGACGCGGCCGGTGGGCGGGAGGAGGAGGGGGCGTTTGCGGAAGCGCCAGAGGAGGAGGGTAGACGCTATGCCAGCGGCGGCGCCGACGAGGGCCAGGGCGGCGAGGAGGGTTGTGGGGATGGGGGTGGAGCGGGGGAAGCCGGCGAGTTGGGCGGCGATGTCTTTGAGGCCGTTGGCAAGGGCGTCGGCAGGTTGGCCATCGCGGAGGGTGGGGACCATGCGGAGGCGAATGATGTCGGCGAGAGTGGCGGGGGGGAGCGACTTTGTGAGGCCGGTGCCGGTGACGATTTCTATGAAGCGTTCCTGGCGGGCGAGGAGGACGAGCACGCCGTCGTTCTTTTCGGCGCTGCCGAGGCGCCATTCGTTGAAGCGCTTGGTGGCGTAATCGCGGGAGCCCATGCCGGTGATTCGGGGCACAGTGAGGACGACGACCTGGGCATCGGTGCGGCGGTGGATCCGTTGGAGGAGGGCGCGGAGGCGGGAGTGATCCGAGTCAGAGAGCATGGCGGCGTCATCGGCGACCCATTCGCCGGAGACGGCGGGATTGGGCGAGGATTGGGCGGCCAGGGGCCAGATTGTGAATAAGAACAGAAGGGCGCGCATGCTGTGAGGAAGCTCGGGATCGATGGGGAAAGAGTATCACCCCCGCTTGCCACCGGGGTTTACTTGCGACATAATCCGCCAAGCCGATTCGCCGCGGTGGTAACCCACCGTCGTAGCGTGGCCAACGATGACAACCACGCCCACCGTGCAGGGTTGGGCGTGGTTGCTTTCGTTAACTTGGATCCAGTTGCCAACCCCCTAAGCGGTTTTGTACCGTAACCTTACGGAAACAATCTTTCCAGGGAGTTTTTTTTTGATGAAAACCAAGTACGTTGCCTGGGCACTCGTATGCCTACTTTTAGGTCTGCCCGCGTTCGGCCAGACCTTTGGAGAGATTACCGGCGAGGTTCGCGACACATCCGGCGCGAACGTTCCCGGCGTGACAGTAACGATTACCAACGCGGCGACCAACGCTGTTCGTACCGCGGTCTCGAACGATTCCGGGGTATACAGCTTTCCTTCGCTGGCGCCGGGTTTGTACAACCTGCGCGCGGAGAAGCAGGGCTTTAAGTCCGCCGCCGCGAAACAGGTGGAAGTGCAGGTTCAGCAGACGGTGCGTTTGGACCTTGATATGACGGTGGGCGCGGTATCGGAAACGATTGAAGTTTCCGGGAGCGTGACGCTGTTGACGACGGAGAACGCAACGCTGGGGACGGTGGTCGAGAACAAGCGGATTATTGAGTTGCCGCTGAACGGGCGCAACTATCTGCAGTTGGTTTCGCTGGCGCCGAATACCTCGACGGGCTTTCCGTCGGCAGGCCAGGCGCGTTCGCGGCAGGGCGGTTTCCGGTCGGAGAACAGCATTGCAGTGGCCGGGCAGCGTAGCTCGTTCAACCACTATTCGCTGGACGGCGTGGAGAACACCGATCCGAATTTCAACACGTTCGTGATTCAGCCGTCGATTGACGCGCTGCAGGAATTCAAGGTGCAGACGGGCGTCTATCCGGCCGAGTTCGGCCGGTCGACGTCGCAGATCAACGTGTTGACGAAGAGCGGCGGCAACCAGTTCCACGGGACGGCGTTTGAGTTCCTGCGGAATGAAAAGCTGGACGCGAAGAACTATGCCTTCCGGACGGCGCGTCCGCCGAAGGATCCGTTCAAGTGGAACCAATACGGCGGCACGTTCAGCGGCCCGGTGATCATCCCGAAACTTTTCAACGGCAAAGACAAGCTGTTCTTCATGGGCAACTATGAGGCGTTCCGGCAACGGCGCGGCACGCAGGCGCTGTATACGCTGCCGACTACGGCGATGCAGAACGCGAATTTCAGCGAAGTGGCGGGCGGGATTTTCGACCCGAACACGCGCGTGGCCGGCGCCAATGGTGCGATTACGGCGACGCCGTTTCCGGGAGGCATCATTCCGGCGAGCCGCATTGCACCGACGTCGACGAAGTTGCTGGAATTCTACCGGCAGCCGAATCTGCCGGGCGTGACGCAGAACTATCAACAGTCGCAGGGCGCTCCGATCAATCGGGACCAGTTTATTCTGCGTATGGATTTGGTGGAATCGTCCAGATCGCAGTGGTCCGGCCGGTACAGCTGGGGCGACGAAGTCCAGTTCAACGAAGGCCTGAAGCTGAATGGCTCGCAGGTTCTGACGAATGTGGAGCAGTACATGGGCTCGAACACGCGTACGCTGACGCCGAACATCGTCAACGAAACACGGTTTGGGTATACCCGTTTCTATAACTCGACGGCGCGGCAGTTGGCCGGCGTGCGGGACGTGGTGAAGGAGCTGGCGATTCCGGGATTGAACACGGGCGCGCCGATCACCTGGGGCATTCCGTCGGTCGGGATCCAGAACTACAGCGGCATTGGCGACGATTCGGAAGGCCCGTACGAGAACAAGAACAACTCGATGCAGTTCCTGAACAACACGTCGTGGGTGCGTGGGAAGCACACCTTCCGCTTCGGCGGAGAAATTCGCCGCGACCAGTTCAACCAGGACGGCAACCAGTTCGCGCGCGGCTCGTTCGGCTTTGAGAACAACGCGACGCGGAACGGCCCGGGCGGCCCCGGGGGCAACTCGTTTGCCGACTTCCTGCTGGGCCAGATCCGGCGGCCGGAGACGGCGGTGGCGATCGGCAGCGCGCGGTTCAAGGCGACCAGTTTCTCGTTCTACGTGGACGACTCCTGGAAGGTGACATCGAAGCTGACGCTGGCGCTGGGCCTGCGTTACGAGAACACGCCGCCGTGGCAGGACACGACGGGCAAGCTGTTCACTGTGGCGATTCCGAACATGGACTCGACGCCGAACGTGGCAGACCGCAGCCGTTACCCGATCTTCCTCCGTCAGGGCATTGGCAGCGATCCGTATGCCGGCATCCTGGTGCGCTGGCCGAACATCACGGTGGCGCAGGACGGCCGTTTGGGCGACCGTCTGGTGGCGCGGGACAACAACGACTTCGCGCCGCGTATCGGCATCACGTGGGCACCGACGAACCGATGGGTGATCCGTTCCGGTGGCGGCGCGTTCTTCGCGCAGGACACTGGCAACCCGCGTTTCGACATGGCCCGCAACATCGCCGGCCGCTTCCGCCAGGAAGCTGTCAGCGACTTCCCGGACCGGCAGTGGAACAATGCGTTCAAGGAGATCGCGGGGGCGACGGCGCAGGTTCCGCAGCCGTACTCGTTCGCGAACCTGTACGACCGCCGCACGCCTTACGTTTTGCAGTATTTGTTCAACGTACAGCGTGAGTTCGGCAACAATATGGCGCTGGAAGCAGGGTACCTGGGATCGGTGTCGCGGAAGCTGGAATCGCTTCGCGCCGTGAACGAAGCCCTGCCTGGTGCGACGGGATCGGTGATCAGCCGCTCTCCGTATCCGAACTTCGGCCGTATTCAGTTGGTGGACAATGGCGGGCGCGGTAACTACAACTCGCTGGGCATGAAGTTCACCAAGAAGTACTCGAACGGCATGAGCGCGTTGATGAGCTACACGTGGGCGAAGTCGATTGACGAAACCAGCGGCATCCGCGTGAATGACGGCGACACGTTGTTCCCGCAGAACAGCTACTGCATGCGTTGCGAGCGGGGCCTGAGCTCGTTCGACACGCGGCACCGGTTTGTTACTTCGGTGCTGTATGAACTTCCGATCGGCAAGGGCCGGAAGATGGACGTCAGCAATAAGTTCCTGAACGCAATCGTCGGCGACTGGCAGATCGGCAACATCTTCACGTTGTCGACCGGCTTCCCGCTGACGGTAGTGACCGGGAGCGACCGTTCGAACACGGGCGCTGGTTTTGACCGTCCGAACTACAACACGGGCGTCGACCCGAACAAGGACGACCGTGACCCGACGCGCTGGTTCAACCCGGCTGCGTATTCGGTGCAGGCGTTCGGAACGTTTGGCAATGTGGGCCGGAATACGTTGATCAGCCCGTCGATCTTCGGCTGGGACTTCTCGAGCATCAAGAACTTCAACATGGGCTACCACGAGGGGCACATGTTGCAGTTCCGCTTTGAGGCGTTCAACTTCCCGAACCACCCGAACTGGGGCAATCCGGACACCAACGCCGGGAACCCGAACAACTTTGGCGTCATTGGCGGCACGCGCGGCAACATGCGCAACCTGCAGGTGGCTTTGAAGTATATTTTCTAGTTCGCGGGTAGTTTCAGAAAGGGCCTCGCCTTGCGGCGGGGCCCTTTTTGCGTTTACTTGATCAGTCCGTCCATGGGGCTGGACGCGGTGGCGTAGAGCTTGCGACCCATGCGACCGGCTTCGAAGGCAAGGCGGCCGGCCTGGACGCCGTATTTCATGGCTTCGGCCATCTTTACGGCATCGGTGGCGGAGGCGATGGCGGTGTTCATGAGAATGGCGTCGAAGCCGAGTTCCATGGCGATGGTGGCGTCAGACGCGGTACCGACGCCGGCGTCGACGATGAGGGGGACGCTCGTGATCTTTTCGCGGAGGATGCGGAGGTTGGTTAGATTTTGAATGCCGAGGCCGCTGCCGATGGGGGCGGCGAGGGGCATGACGGCGGCGGCGCCGGCGTCAATGAGTTTGCGGGCGTTGATGAGATCGTCGGTGGTGTAGGGGAGAACGACGAAGCCTTCTTTGGCGAGGACGCGGGTGGCTTCGATGAGGCCTTCGTTATCGGGGAAGAGGGTGTCGGGGTCGCCGATGACTTCGAGCTTGACCCAGTGGGAGAGGCCGACTTCGCGGCCGAGGCGGGCGGTGCGGATGGCCTCGTCGGCGGTGTAGCAGGCGGCGGTGTTGGGCAATAAAAAGTACTTATCGCGGGGAATGTGGTTCAGCAGGGATTCGCCTGAGGTATCGTTCAGATTCACCCGGCGAACAGCGACCGTAACGACCTCGGCACCGGAGGCGGTGTGGCAGGCGGCCATTTCGGCGTTGCTGCGGTATTTCCCAGTTCCAACGAAGAGCCGCGAGGAGAATCGGCGGCCGGCAATCTCAATTCCGTCTGACATGCCTACATTCTATCGCCGTGAGAATTTTGTAACGGGGGCGGGATGAGGCGCACTACATTTTCTGTGAGCCGTTTGACGGGTTTTCTGCGCGGTTAACGCTATCAGACTATGCGGGGTAAAAGCGGAATAGGGGTAGTGGCTGCGGGTTTGCGAGGTACGGCAGTATATCTCTTGACTGACTTTCGCCGCGCGGATATACTCGCTACGGACCGGTCCTTGGTCCACCGGCTATTCGTGTCTGTGTAGTGCAGCGCTGGTCCTTCGGCACCTATTAGTAGTGTTCCGTTTCCCGATACAGAATTGAGGAGATTATGGCAAGAGAAAGCACGCAACATAAACTGGACCGGGTACGCCCGCCACGCGTCCAGATCACCTACGATGTTGAAACAGGTGGCGCGATCGAAGTGAAGGAACTTCCCTTCGTGATGGGCGTTCTGGGCGATTTCACCGGCCAGCCCGTTGAGCCGCTCGCTCGTCTCCGCGACCGCAAGTTTACGGAAGTGAATCCCGACAATTTCGACCAGGTGCTGGCTGGCATGAAGCCGCATTTGGCGTTCTCTGTTGAGAACAAATTGAGCGACGAAGCCGACGCCGGTCAGCTGAAGGTCGACTTGCACTTCAAGAGCATGGACGATTTCGATCCGGAAAACGTGGCTCGCCAGGTGAAGCCGATCCGGGAACTGCTGGAACTGCGGACTCGCCTCGCCGACCTCCGCGGCACGCTCCAGACCAACGATAAGTTGGAAGAACTCCTGATGAAGACGGCCAAAGATCCGGCCGCGATGGAAAAGCTGAAGAACGAAATCGGAGGCGACAGCAATGAGTGACGCGCAGAAGGTACAGGCCCAGGCGCAGGAAACGACTCTTGAAGGGAGTTTCCTGGATCAGATCGTAGAAGAAGGTCGCGTCGGCACCGATGCGGCGGCAAAAGAACGCGGCAAGAGCCAGATCAAAGAGTTCGTCTCGCAGATCCTGCAAGGCCACATGACGGTTTCGCGCGACGCCGAGGCGACCATCAACGCCCGCATCGCGCAGATCGACCACCTGATTTCGCTGCAGTTGAACGAGATTCTGCACCACGAAGCGTTTCAGAAGCTGGAAGGCTCCTGGCGCGGGTTGAAGTACATGATGGATCAGTCGGAAACGTCGGCTGGCCTGAAGATCAAGGTTCTGAACTGCTCGAAGAAAGAACTGCTTCGCGACCTGCAGCGCGCCCCTGAGTTCGACCAAAGCGCGATGTTCAAAAAGGTGTACGAAGAAGAATTCGGCGTCTTCGGCGGCGCGCCCTTCGGCGCACTGATCGGCGACTACGCGTTCGGCAAGCACCCGGAAGACATCGAGTTGCTGGAACGCATCTCGAACGTCGCCGCGGCGGCGCATGCTCCGTTCCTGACGGGCGCCGATCCGACGATCATGAATCTGGACAGCTTCTCGGCGCTCGACCAGCCGCGTGATCTGGGCAAGATTTTCGATTCGACGGAATTCGCTAAGTGGAAGTCGTTCCGCGCCACCGAAGATTCGCGCTACGTGGGCATGTGCCTGCCGCGCGTGCTGGGCCGTCTGCCGTATGGCAAGGACACCAAGCCGGTGGAAGCCTTCAGCTACGAAGAGGGCGTGGACGGGACCGATCACAACAAGTATCTGTGGATGAACGCCGCCTGGGCCTTGGGCGCCAAGCTCACGCAGTCGTTCGCCACGCACCACTGGTGCGCCGCGATTCGCGGCGTGGAAGGTGGCGGTATGGTGGACGGCCTGCCGGTGCACAACTTCAACACCGACGATGGCGACATCGTCATGAAGTGCCCGACGGAAGTGCCGATCACCGATCGCCGGGAAAAGGAACTGGCCGACCAGGGTTTCATCCCGTTGGTTCACTGCAAGAACACCGATTACGCGGCTTTCTTCAGCGTCCAGTCCGCCCAGAAGCCGAAGCTGTACGACAAGGATGCCGCCAACGCCAACGCCCGCCTGTCGGCGCAGTTGCCCTACATCCTGGCCGTCAGCCGTTTCGCCCACTACTTGAAGGCCATGATGCGCGACAAGATCGGCAGCTTCATGTCCCGCTCGCAGTGCGAGACGTTCCTGAACACCTGGATTGCGCAGTACGTCATTCTTGACGACGACGCGTCCAAGGAAGCGAAAGCCTCGCATCCGTTGCGGGAAGCCCGTATCGACGTTGTGGACGTTCCCGGAAAGCCCGGCGCCTATCGCGCTGTGGCGTTCCTGAAGCCCCACTTCCAACTCGACGAGCTGTCCGTTTCGCTGCGCCTGGTGGCGGACCTGCCGCCGCCGGCCAAGGGCTAATCGAGCTTCTTCAAGCATTCCTGCTTTGTACTCGCGGATCACGCCACCGCCACCGGTGGCGTGTCCCCGCGCACCTATAACCTGACTGTACTTTTTTGCGCACAGGAGCTTTCTACATGGCAACAGATTATTTTTTGGAAATATCCAACATCAAGGGCGAGTCGACTGATAGCAAGCACAAGGATTGGATCGAACTGATTCAGTTTGAAGTGGGTGTGCATCACGCAGTGACGGGTTCGCTATCCTCGGGCGGTTCGCAGTTCAGCGAACGGGCGAACTTCAAACTGTTCACGGTGAAAAAGACGATCGACATCGCGACGCCGAAGTTGTTCTTTTACTGCGCCAAGGGCGAGCCGATCCCGAAGATGCAGGTGCACCTGTGCCGCGCGACGGGCGAGAAGACGACGTACCTTTCCTTCATTTTTGAGAATTGCCACGTGCAGTCGTTCACGGCAGCGGCCGAACAGGCGCTGAACCAGAACCTGCCGCTCGAAGAAGTGTCGTTCTCGTACTCCAAAATCACCTACGAATACTTCAAGACCGACCACGCCACGGCGAAACTGCTGGGCTCCGGCGGCAAGACGTTCTGGGATCAGACCCTCAACCAGGGCGGTTGATAACCTCTCGTCTGCCTCCTGAAGTTTCACTATGACAGCCAGGGAACTGTACCAGGCAGGAAAACTGAAGGAAGCCATCGCGGCGCTGAACATCGAGGTCCGGGACAACCCGGCCGATGTGCGGCGCCGCACCTTCCTCTTCGAGCTTCTTGTCTTCGCCGGCGACTACGACCGCGCGGAAAAGCACATCAATATTCTCAGTGACGCGTCCCCGGAAGCCAAACTGGGCTCCGTCCTCTATCGTGCGGCTATCCACGCCGAAAAGAGCCGCAAGGACCTTTTCAACAAGCACGAATATCCGGTTCACCCCGGAGATGAGGACGCCGAACAGGAAGGCACCTTGAACGGGCAGCCGTTCAAGGTATTCGTCGACGCCGATCCCACCATCGGACCGCGCCTGGAGGTATATGCCGCCGGCGCCTACATTTGGATCCCCTTCAAACACATCGAGTCGATTGAATGCGAGGCGCCGAAGCGCATCCGGGACCTGTTATGGGTTCCCGCGATTGTGCGAACCGGGCCGGCGTTCAAGATGACCGAACTCGGTGAAGTATTGCTCCCCGCTTTGACCTGGGACGCCAGTGCGTCGGACGACGACCTGGTGCGCCTTGGCCGCGTTACCAACTGGGTGGAGAACGAAAATGGCGATGTGAAGCCTGTCGGCCAGAAGATGTTTCTGGTGGACGGGGAAGACGTGCCTATCCTCGAACTGCGCAAGCTGGAGTTTTCGCGACCCGAAGCGGAGGAACCAACGGAAGAGTAACCTCAGAAGATGCCAATCCGCGAAGACCTCCTGACTCCCATCCCCGGAGATAATCCGAGCGGAACGTACCTTTACTACGCCCCGATCTACGACAAGATCAAGGAGGCCCGGCGTCAGGACGAAGACTCCGGGCCCTCCGGCGTATGGACGCGTGAGCGGAAGATGGCCGATTGGAATACGGTCATCAAGCTGGCTGGGGAGGCGTTGGCGACGCAGTCGAAAGACCTGCAGTTGGCGGCGTGGTTGACGGAAGCGTATTTCAAAAAAGAAGGCTTCGGGGCGTTCCGGGACTCGCTGGTGATGATGCGGCAGTTGGTGGAGACGTTCTGGGACACGATCTACCCGGAGATTGAGGAAGGCGACGCGGAGTTCCGGGCGACGCCTCTATCGTGGATCGGCAACTTCGACCTGCAGATTAAGATGGCCCCGATTACGCGGGGCGGGTTGAGCGCGTTTGACTACCGCGTGGCCACGTCGATGGGCACCAAGCAGGACGCGGAAAATGGCGGCAGCCAGAAGCTGGAAGAGTTCAACGCGAAGGTTGCCGAGGGGAAGACGAGCCTCGATGAGTTCGATGGCGACTTCGACAAGACCCCCAAGAAATATTACGTAGAGCTGGCGGAGACGTTCGTCAGCACGTTGGAAGAACTGGAAAACCTGCAGCGCGTTTGCGAAGAGAAGTTCGGCGACGACTCGCCCGGATTTTCGAAGCTGCGCGGGGCGCTGGAGGAGACGCAGGTTACCGTTAAGAACCTGCTGAACCGGAAGCGGGAAAAAGAGCCGGATGCGCCGGCGCCTGGCGAAGAGCCGGTGGAAGAAGTTGTCGAAGAGGCGGCACCGGTTTACGAGCAGAGCTACGGTGCCGCGCCGGTGGCGGCCCCGGTTAAGAAGAAGGCCGGTTCGCTGGCCGCCGAGCCGCAGGATGCCGATGACGCGCTGGCGCGGATTGTCGTGGTGGCGCGGTATTTGCGGGTGTTGGACGTCTATTCGCCGGCGCCGTTTCTGATGCTGGCCGGGTTCCGGTTCGGCGAGTTGCGGGCCGGGGGCGATACCCTCGACGCTTCGAAATTGGAAGCCCCGCCGACGGAGATCCGGCAGGGGATGAAGAAGGCGTCGATGGAGTCCAACTGGGAAGAGGTCTACAAGCTCTGCGTGGAGGCACTGGCGTTGCCGTGCGGGCGCGGATGGCTGGACCTGCACCGGTATGCGGCGAAGGCTTGCACGGAGTTGGGCTGGTACCACGAAGGCACGCGGCGCGGGATTATTTCGATGGTGCGCGGGATGCTACAGGACTACCCGGACCTGCACAAGATGACGTTGATGGACGACACGCCGACGGCCAATGGCGAGACGCTCCAGTGGATTGAATCCGACGTTTTGACGGGCGGGGCTCCGGCCGCTGCCGCGGCGCCTGCGTATCAACTGCCGCCGGCGGTGAGCTATTCGCAGCCCGCGCCGGAAGAGATTGGCGCGACGCCGGATGCGTGGGAGCTGGCGCAACAGGCGCTGCGCGCGGGGCGCGTCCGCGACGCGGTGGAGATGATCGACCGCGAGTGCAAGATGGAGCGGTCGGGCCGCGGGCGATTCCTGCGGAAGACGCAGTTGGCGCGGATCTTTATCGACAGCGGGAATGAATCGATGGCGCTGCCGATTCTGGAGCAACTAGGCAGCGAGATTGAGACACGCGGGTTAGAGGACTGGGAGCCATCGGAGACGATTGCGCACCCGCTGACGCTGCTCTACCGGTGCTTGTCGAAAGTGGATCGGGAGTCCGATGTGGTGAAGAAGTTGTATGCCAAGCTGTGCCGGCTGGATCCGGTGGCGGCCATGAGCATGTTGAGATAGAGGAGCCATGGCGCGCGCTGATCTCGACAATCTCGTAACGATTCCGCTGCTCGATCGCCTGATCGACCGCGACCCCCGCAACTCGCAGGAGCCCCTGATGTCGCGCGCTCAATCGGTGCGACTGCTGAAGGAATCACTCCGCCGCGATATTGAATGGCTGCTGAACACGCGGCGGATCAAGGAAGAATCCACCGATCCGAAGGCGGAACTGACGCACTCTCTGTACAACTACGGACTGCCGGACCTGACGCACTTTTCCTTCTCTTCGAACCGCGATATGAACCGCGTCACGTGGCTGCTGGAGAACACCGTGGCCATCTTCGAGCCGCGGCTGCGGAACGCGAAAGTCTTCATTGAACCCGCCGAAAAAGGCACGCTGCAGATTCGGTTCCGCGTGGAGGGCATGCTCGTCATGGACCCGGCGCCGGAGCGGGTTTCGTTCGACACGACGCTTGACGTGACCAGCCAGAGCTACACCGTGGAGGGCAGCTAACGGTGCGGGACGACCTGCTGTTCTACTACGAACGCGAGCTGACGTTCATCCGCCAGATGGGCGCGGAGTTCGCAGAAAAGTATCCGAAGATCGCCAGCCGTCTGGTGTTGGAAGACACGCAATGCGAGGACCCGCATGTGGAGCGGTTGCTGGAGGCGTTCGCCTTCCTCGCCGGCCGCGTCCACCTGAAAATCGACGATCAGTTCCCGGAGATTACCGAGGCGCTGCTCAGCATCATCTACCCGCACTTCATCCGGCCCATTCCGTCGATGACGATCGTGG
>CAMATG010000104.1 GCA_945860645.1 Candidatus Sulfopaludibacter sp. SbA3
CGAAGGCTTTGAATCCTTCCTCGGCACCCGCTTCGTCGGCACCAAGCGTTTCGGTCTGGAAGGTGGCGAATCGGCCATCGCCATCTGCGACGAAATTTGCGAACGCGCCGCCGATGGCGCCGTGCACGAAATCGTCATCGGCATGGCCCACCGCGGCCGCCTGAACGTTCTCACCAACATCATCGGCAAGAAGCCGGAACAGATTCTCTCCGAATTTGAAGGCAACCCCACCGAGGGCAGCACGCAGGGCTCCGGCGACGTGAAGTACCACTTGGGCGCCACCGGCGTTCGCCGGGCGGTCTCCGCGCGGGAGATTGTCGTCAGCCTCGCGCCCAACCCGTCGCATCTCGAAGCCGTCAATCCTGTGGTCGAAGGCGTCGTCCGTCCCAAGCAGGATCGCCTGGGTGATCTGAAACGCGAACGCGTCATTCCTTTGTTGATCCACGGGGACGCTGCCTTTGCCGGCCAGGGCGTCGTCGCCGAAACGCTCAACATGTCCCAGCTCGACGGCTACACCACCGGCGGCACCATCCATCTGGTCATCAATAACCAGATCGGCTTCACCACCCGCCCCGACGACAGCCGCAGCTCTATCTACGCCACCGATATCGCCCGCGCCGTCGACGCGCCGGTCTTCCACGTCAACGGGGACGATCCGGAAGCCTGCGCCCACGTCGCCCGCTTCGCCTACGAGTTCCGCCAGCGGTTTAAGAAAGATGTCGTCATCGACATGATCTGCTACCGCCGCCACGGTCACAACGAGGCCGACGATCCCAGCTACACCCAGCCGATCATGTACCGCAAGATCAAGGCGCACCCCAGCGTCGCCACGATCTACTCCGATCGTCTGGTGCGTGAAAAGGTCGTCACGCAGGAAGATGTCGACCGGATTCGCAAGGGCATCAACCTCCGCCTCTCCGACGCCCACGCCCGCGCCCAGCAGAACGCCCAGCAGCTGGAATACCAGGAACTGGCCATCGTCGACGAAACGGCCGTGCGCCGCGAAATCCCGCAGACCGCCTCCGACTTCGCCACGCTCCAGCGCGTCGTCTCCGGCTCCACGGTCTTCCCCGAAGATTTCCACGTCCATCCCAAGCTGGAGAAGTTCCTCACCACCCGCCGCAATATTCTGGACGGCGGCACGCTCGATTGGGCCGCCGCCGAAGCCATGGCCTTCGGCAGCCTTGTGCTCGAAGGAACGCCAGTCCGCCTCTCCGGTCAGGACTGCGGCCGCGGTACCTTCAGCCAGCGCCATCTGGTCTTCCACGATTCGGAAACCGGCGAACCCTACATCCCCATGCAGCACCTCGCCCCGAACCAGGCGAAGTTCGAAGTGTGGGATTCCAGCCTCAGCGAATATGCCGTCATGGGCTTTGAGTTCGGCTACTCGGTGGCCGATCCGTTGAGCCTCGTCATGTGGGAAGGGCAATTTGGCGATTTCGTCAACGGCGCCCAGATCATGATCGATCAGTTCATCTCCTGCTCGTACTCGAAGTGGGGCCAGCCCAGCGGTCTGGTGCTCCTGCTCCCGCACGGCCAGGAAGGCCAAGGTCCGGAGCACAGCTCCGCCCGCCTGGAGCGCTTCCTCACCCTCTGCGCCGAAGAGAACATGCAGGTGGTCAACCCCACCACACCCGCCCAGTATTTCCACCTCCTCCGCCGCCAGATGCACGGTGGCGAGGATCGCCGCGGCATGCGCAAACCGCTCATCGTCATGACGCCCAAGAGCCTCCTCCGGCACTTGAAGGCCACTTCGACGTTGAACGATCTCACCAGCGGTGGCTTCCGCGAAATCATCGGCGACAACAACATGATGGCCGCCGACGAAGTCCGGCGCGTCCTGCTCACCAGCGGCAAGATCTACTACGAACTCGCCGACCAGCGTGAAAAGCTCGCCGCCCAGAACGTCGCCCTCATCCGCCTCGAACAGTACTACCCGTTCCCCAAGGCCGAACTGCAGGACGTCCTCATGCGCTACCCGGTCACAGCCGAAGTCTGCTGGGTCCAGGAAGAACCGCAGAACATGGGTGCCTGGCGCTTCGTTCGCGAACACATCCAGCCCATTCTCGACCCCGCCCGCCGGACGCTCCGCTACATCGGCCGTGCGGAATCGGCCAGCCCGGCTCCCGGCTCCCTCAAACGCCACCAGGCCGAACAGCACGAGATCCTGATGGAGTCGTTCAGCAACGACCCCACGCCCCGCGCCAAAACCCGCCTCGTGGTTCGGCGCAAACGCTAACTACCACTTCCCGCCGGCCAGCTCCTTTACCTCTTTTTCGGTGAGCGGCCGGCGGAACGTGGCAATGTCGTCCATCAGCCCCACGTAATTCACGCCCAGCCGAATAGTCGTGTTCACTTTGTCCCAGTCGAAGATCTCCTTGATCCCGGTCTTCGTCCCCTGCGACTGGCCATTGACGTACAGCGTCGCCGTGCCCGCGCCCTCACCCAGACCGGAATAAACAATCGCCACGTGCGTCCAAGCGTCGCGCGTGAACGGCGGCTTGTTCACCACCACCAGCCGGTTATTGAAGTCAGGGTTCTTATCGCTCTCCGCATTCGTCGGATTCCACGCCTTCAGCGCCCCAAACACGCCCAGCCGGAAGTGCCGCGGCTTGTCGTCTTTCGTAAAGTCCACCCAAATGGCCGAGTTGTTGTACGCCTTGTCCGTCAACTGCAGCGGATCACAGAACCCCGGTGCCAGGTCCTGGTCCGGATCCAGCTTCAGCCAGAAGCTCAGCGTGCCCGCCTGCAGGCCCACATTCCCATGGGCCTTAAAAAACACCGCCTTCGTGTTCTTCACCGGGAACTTCAACGCTCCGCCCTTTCGCCCGCCGGTCGTCGCCCATTCCACGCCGGACCCCTCCAGCCCCGGCACCGCCTTGTCCTTATAGGTAGGCGCGCTATAGAGGTTCTTATCCCCGACGCCAATCTGCGCCGCCGTCCCTCCATCAAAAGTGGCCCGGAACAGCACCTCCTTCTTCCAATTCGCGGCGCACAGGCCCGTCAAGCAAAGCGAAAAAAGCAATAAAAAGCGCATCCCCCCACTATACCTCCCCCAAATAGGTGCCACTCACTGTTATCCCCCGCAATACAAACGCTTTCCCCATAACCCCATCACAGTCGGCTACTTACAGGTTTTTTCCACAAGGCAAAAAGTAGCCCCACTCCCCGCACCCCCCTAAAGACGCCAATTCGCCCAGCCCGTACAAAGCCGCCCGTTTCCCACCCCGATTGCGTCATAATCGCAGTCAGCATGCTACGCCGCATTCTCCTTACAGCCCTGCTCGCCCTCCCCCTATGCGCCGCCGACATCTCCGGTAAATGGAATGTCGAAATCGACCTCGGTGGCCAAAGCGGCACTCCCAAGTTCACCTTCCAGCAAAAAGGGGAAACCCTCACCGGCACCTACGCCGGCCAGCTCGGCGAATCCAAACTCACCGGCACCGTCAAAGGCGACGACGTCAGCTTCCAGTTCGAAACCTCCGGCATCAAAGTCACCTACATCGGCAAAGTCACCAGCCCCACCACCATGAAGGGCCAGGCCGATTACGGCGGCCAAGCCGAAGGCACCTGGACCGCCAAAAAAGACTAAGCCGTCACCTTCTCCGCCTTCGCCAAATACGCCGGGTCGAACTCGATCCCCAGCCCCGGCGCCGTCGGCACCGCCACCGTCCCATTCCGGATCTTGAACTCCGGCGTGTACCAGCTCTCCCGCTTCTCATCGCCCCGGTGCGGGAACTCCATGAACCCGCCAATGTTCTCCACCGCCGACGCAAACTGCACAATATTCACAGCCGACGCCCCCGTCTGCGTGTTGTGCGGCACAATCGGCAACCCGAACTTCTTCGCCATCCGCGCCACCTGCAACGCCCGCACAAACCCGCCGTTATAATTCAAATCTGGCTGTACAATCCGGACAACCTTGTTCTCCATCATCCACAAAAACCGCCACAAACTCGCGTCCTGCTCCCCCGCCGCTACCGGAATCTTCAACGCCGCCGCCACCTTCTGCGTCTCGCCCAACTCCTCCCACGGGCACGGCTCCTCAAAGAAATTCACGCCCAACCCTTCCAGCATCCGCCCCACCTGAATCGCCTTCTCCGCGTTATAGGACCCATTCGCGTCGGCATTAATCACCACCCCATCCCCCATCCGCTTCCGCGCCAGCTTCATCATCGTCTCCGTCCGCCCCGGATAGGCGTCCAGGTTCCGGCTCATCCGCCCGCCAATCTTAAACTTCACCGCCTTCGCCTTCGTCTCCGCCAGCCCCCGCACATACACGTCCACTTCCTCCTCCGCCGTCGTCTCCCGCCCCGACCCCGACAAATACACCGGAATCTCCTTCCGGATCACCCCGCCCAACAGCGCCCCCACCGGCACCTTCGCCGTCTTCCCCAACAAGTCAAAAATCGCCTGCTCCACGTAAGCCACCGGGCACCAGAACGCCTGCCCCGCCAACTTGTAATTCTTCGTGTAGACGTCGTCCACCAACGTCTCAATCTCCCGCGCGTCCCGCCCAATAAACACCGGCGCCACCCGCCGCAGCAGAATGGCAATGTAATCCTCCATCTGCTTCGTCCGGCATATCCCCTTCACCCCATCGGTCGACGCCACCTCCAGGAAGTAGTTCGCCCCTACCCGCAACAGCTCAATCGACCGGATCTTCACCGGAGCCTTCACCTTCCCCGGTATCCCCAAAAACGGCTCTTCATACCAAGGAATCACCCGTTTCTCCTGTCCAGCAACCAGGCCCGCGGCGCCCGCGGAAAACAGCATTTGACGGCGTGAAATCGGCATTTGACTTCCAAAGTAAATGAAATTTTAACGAAAAGCTACCGTTGTCACGACTATCTAACAGAACACTAACAGCTTCGAAACGAAGCGTTGCTAGCTTCATAGGTGAATGCGAAACCTGTTATTCACACTCGCCCTGGCCACTGTGGCGTTCGCCCAGGACCAAGGGCGCTTTACCGGCATCGTTGCCGATACCACCGGCGCCGTCATCCCCGGCGCATCCATCCGCGTCCGAAATGAAAAAACCGGCGCCGAACGCGCCGTGAAGTCGTCCGATACCGGCGTCTTCTTCGTCACCAATCTCAGCCCCGCTACCTACACCATCGTCGCCTCCAGCACCGGCCTGAACGACGCCACGTACAAAGAGGTCAACCTCGCCCTCGGCCAGGAACGCACCATCAACATCATCATGCAGCCCACCTCGGTGGCCACTGAAATCACCGTGTCCGGCGGCGAACTCGCCGTCGTCGATACCAGCTCGGCCTCCGTCGGCGCCAACGTCAACGCCCGCGAAGTGGCGCAGATGCCCATCAACGGCCGCCAGGTCTCCCAGCTCTATCTCCTCGCTCCCGGCGCCCAAACCTCCGGCGGCGGCTCGTTCGATAACATCCGCTTCTCCGGCCGCTCCAACCAGCAAAACGCCGTCCGCTTCGACGGTGTCGAAGCCTCCGCCATCATCGACGCTTCCCCCGGCAATCTCAACGGCCAAACCTCCTCCGCCTTCCGCCTCCAGGCCAGCCTGGAAACCGTCCAGGAGTTCCGCGTCGAATCGTCGAACTACCCCGCCGAATACGGCACCGGCACCGGCGGCCAGATCTCCATCGTCACCAAGTCCGGCGGCAACCAGCTCCACGGCAGCATCTTCGAATACATGCGCAACGACGCCTTCGACGCCCGCAACTTCTTCGACGGCACCAACAAGTCCCCTCTCCGCCTCAACCAGTTCGGCGGCTCCATCGGCGGCAAAATCATCAAGGACAAGCTCTTCTTCTTCGGCCACTACGAAGGCCTGCGCCAGCGCGCCGGCTTCCCCCTCGTCGGCCAAACCCCCTCCTCCGCCGTTCGCGCGCTCCCCGTCTGCGTCCCCGGCTCCACCGCCCGCTGTATCGATGCCACCATCAAGCCGCTCCTCGGCGCCTTCCCCATCGGCAACTACGGCTCCACCACCAACCCCGATTTCGACGTCGCCCGCCTCGACGGCCGCGCCATCGTCAACGAAAACTCCGGCTCCGTCCGCCTCGATTACCGCCTCAGCGAAAAGGATCAGGTCTACCTCCGCTGGTTCCGTGACGACGGCTCCTCCACCGCGCCCTTCGACGTCTCCGGCTCGGCCTTCGAACAAAAGGCAGTCGCCCAGAACGGCGTCCTGAACTGGCAGCGCATCGTCACACCCACCATCATCAACGAAGCCAAAATCGGCTACAACGGCCCCAAAACGCGCACCAACGGCGTCGCCCCCAACGTCCCCGGCGTCGACCTCTCCGGTGTCACCCTCAACATCACCGGCGCCAACGTTCTCGTCGGCATCGGCGGCCAGGGCGCCAACGCCGGCATCTCCATCCCCTCCGGCCAGGTCCGCGCCAGCAGCGCCACCAACGGCCGCGGCCAGCCCTACACCAACTACTCCCTCTCCTATGTCGATAACCTGACCTGGATCAAAGGCGCCCACAACATCAAGTTCGGCGGCGAGTTCCGCCAGGTCCGCCTCTATACGGACCGCCTCGGCGGCGTCACCTACGCCTTCTCCAACCTCAACGCCTTCCTCGCCAACACCCCGTCCATCTCGGTGCTAGGCGATCTCAGCGCCCCCAGCCCCTTCAACAACGGCGCCACCGGCAACCGCTTCGGCAAAACCGAAATGTTCTCCACCTACGCCCAGGACGAGTTCAAGCTGAAGTCCAACCTCACCCTCACCTACGGCCTGCGCTACGAATACTACACCCCCATGCGCGAGGACCGGAACCTGGTCGTGCTCTACAACACCGTTACCGGCAAGCTCGACGCTCCCGGCAGCCGTTCGTTCTACCAGTCCAGCACAACCTCCTTCGGCCCCCGCCTCGGCCTCAGCTGGGCCCCCTCCAAGCTGAACAACAAAACCACCTTCCGCATCGGCGCCGGCTACTACTACGGCCCCGGCCAGGGCGAGGATTTGATCCAGCCCATCGAAAGCGATCGCGTCTCCACAACCACCACCGGGCGCTTCCCGGTTGACGCCCTCACCGTCGTCAAAAACTTCAACGTAGCCACAGCCACCGGCATCGGCGTCCGCGCCTACGCCCCCGGCTACAAGGTGCCGGAACGCATCCTCTCCTACACCGCCTCCCTCCAACAGCAGGTCTGGGGCGGCGCCATTCTCCAGCTCGCCTACGTCGGCAGCCAGGGTCGCAACTTGTTCCTGCGCTCCATCGCCAACAAAGTCACCGGCGTCACCATGAACCCGACAACCGGTGTCGGCACCGTCGTCCGCGAATTCGGTAACCAGTTCGGCGAAATCGACTACAAAACCACCGGCGGCAACGACAACTACAACTCGCTGCAAACCACCCTGAACCGCCGCTTCTCCCGCGGTCTCACCCTGGGCGCCCAGTGGACCTACGGCCACTCCATCGGCAACACCGCCGGTTCCAATGAAGCCAACACCGCCATGAACCCCTACAACTTCGCCATGGATTACGGCAACAACGCCTTCGACATTCGCCACAGCGCCAACATCAGCGCCATGTACGAACTGCCCTTTGCCCGGAACAACAAGTACCTCGGAGGCTGGCAGATCGGCGGCATCATGAACGGCCGCACCGGCCTTCCGATGGACATCCGCATCACCCGGCCCGACGTTGTCTACCGCGATACCCGCAACAACAACATCGTCAACTCCCCCATCCTCGCCAACGGCGCCGTCGTCACCGTCCCCGTGGTCAACGTCCCCGGCGGCGGCAACTCCCGCGACGTCCGCGTGCCCGATGTCGTCGCTGGCGTCAACCCGTTTCTCAACACCGGCGACCGCCGCTTCGTCGTCAACCCCGCGGCCTTCTCCACCCCGGCCCCCGGTACGTTCGGCAATCTTGGCCGCGGCGCCCTCCATGGCCCAGGCCTGACGCAGTACGATCTCACGCTCCACAAGAAGTTCACCTTCAAAGAGCGCCTCACCTCCGAGTTCCGCTTTGAAGCCTACAACCTCTTCAACCGCGCCAATTTCGCCAACCCGGTCGTGCGCCTGAACAACGTCCTCGGCACCGGAGCCAACCAGCTCCAACCCGGCCAGGCCTACAACGCCACCACCGCCGGCAGCTTCGGAACGGTCCTCCAAACAGTAGAATCGGCAGTCGGCCTAGGCGCCCAACGCCAAGTCCAGCTCTCCCTCCGCTTCTCCTTCTAGGATTCCCCCTGGAGCCGTGCTACCGGATTTCCCCTGGAGCCGGGATTTCCCCTGGAGCCGTGCTACCGGAAAAGCCCTATGTAGGAAAACGCTGAGTCAAAACCCTACTGCCCCAACTCGTGGCAGGCATTGCAGGCCACCGTGGCCCGGTTCTCCTTATGGCACTCCACACAAGCCGCCATCTTGGTCGACCGGAACAACCCCACGGTGGCCTGCGTTTTCATTTCCCCATGACACGCCGCGCACGCCACCTTCCCCGCCGCGTGTTTCCCATGGCTGAAAAACACAAAGTCCGGCAGCCTATAAACCCGTCCCGATGGAATCACCCGCTCCGCCAGCTCCACATGGCAAGTCGCGCAAGTCTTCCAACCCGGAAACCCCGCCCGGTCCCCCGTCGCCGCCCCCTTGTGGCAAAAGGTACAAGCCAACTGCACCTCCGCATGCCGCTTATGCGAAAACCCGGGCTCGGCGCCAATCGCCCCCACCGCCACCGCCAGTAAAAGCCAAGTCCGCATAAACCTACTCAATTATCCGCCGCACCCGTCCCCCCAGCAACAACAACAACCCCGTCCCAATCACCGGCAACACCGCCACAATCACCAACACCGGCGTATATCCAAAATTGTCCACCAGCCACCCCGTCGACATCGTGAACAACAACGCCCCCACCCCCGCCCCCAACCCGCTCATCCCCGCCACCGTCCCCACGGACTCCGCCGGAAAATAATCCGACGGCAGCGTCTGCACATTGCTCACCCAAAACTGAAATCCAAAGGTAGCCGCCGACATCCACGCCAGCGCCTGATACACATCATGCGCCGTCACAATCCCCACCCCCGCCGCCATACACCCCGCCCCAATCACAATCACCGTCTTCCGCGTCCGGTTCACCGACCACCCTCGCCCCAACATCCAAGTCGCCGCGAACCCGCTCGCCAACGCCCCAATATCGGACACAAAAAACGGCACCACCGCCGCCCACGCCAGGCTCTTCAAATCCAGCCCATGCACCCGCGTCAAGTACAGCGGCAACCAGTTCAAATACAACCACCAAACCGGATCCGTAAAGCACCGCCCCAGCACAATCCCCCACACTTCCTTGTACCCAATCAACTCCACCCAAGGCGTCCGCCGAACAACCGCAGAACCGCCCTCCGAATAAACCGCCCGCTCCTCCACCGACAACCACCGGTGCTCCCTCGGCGCCTGATAAATCCACAACCAAAACCCCAGCCAGATAAACCCCAACGACCCCGTAATCAAAAAAGTCGCCTGCCACCCAAACGCCTGCTGCAACGCAATAATAATCGGCGTCGCAATCACACTCCCCATCGCGGTCCCGCTGTTGAAAATCGACATCGCCAGCGCCCGTTCCTTCACCGGAAACCACTCGGTCGCCACCTTCGCCGCCCCCGGCCAGTTCCCCGCCTCCCCCAGTCCCAACAAAAACCGGAAAATGCTCAACGACCCCGCCCCCCGCGCCGTCGCATGCGCCATCGCCGCCAACGACCACACCACAATCGACAACGAAAACCCGTTCTTCAGCCCAATCCGGTCATAGATCCGCCCGCTCAACGCATGGCTGATCGAATACGCCACCAGGAACCACGACGCAATCGCCGCATACTGCTGATTGCTCAGATTCAATTCCTTCACAATCACTGGCGCCAGCGTCGACACCGTCAACCGGTCAATAAAGTTAATCAACGTGGCCGCAAAAACCAGCCCGATCATCAGCCAGCGCAGCCGTGGATACATTCCCTAAAGCCCCTCGGGCAGGGCATCGCGATGCAGCTTCTCGATCCCCGCAATCGCATACAAATTCTTGTGAATCGTCTCGCAAATATCTTCCAGCGGCAAATCGTTATCGTCGTGCCCGAACGGCCCCTCAATCTCCACGCCAATCTCCTCAATCCCGAAGAACGTATACGCCAGCACCAACACATCCACCACCGTCGTCCACCCAAACGTCTCCACCATCGCAAACGGCAGCGTGAAGCAGTACAGCACCAGCGCCCGCCGCAAATGCACCGCATACGCAAACGGCATCGGCGTCTTCCGGATCCGCTCGCACCCGCCCAGATAGTCCACCAACTGCTGAATATTCTGGTCCAACGCCGCCATCACAATGTCGCTGATCAACCCCTTGTCCCGCGCCTCCCGCAAACACCCCGTCATCACCCCCGCCACCGCCAGCGCCGTGTGCTGCGCGTCAATCGCGTCCTTCACCTCCTCCGGCGCCAGTTCGTGCGCCTGCGGCCCCAGCCCATCCGTCCCCCGCAAGCTATGCATCGCCGCCCACGCATACGCCGCGGTCCACCGTGTCAACCGCGCCAGCAACGCCGGGTCATCCTTCAGATGCACCGCCGCCCCGCGCACCAGATTCCGCGTCTCGTTCACAATCCCGCCCCACAGCTTCCGCCCCTCCCAAAACCGGTCGTAGCTCGAACTCGTCCGGAACACCAGCAACATGCCCATCGCCACGCCCATCAGCGTGTGCAGCAACGATGGCATCCCCACCGGCTGCACGTACTTGTGCACCGCCACCACCCCGGCGCTCCACGCCACGCACAGCGCCACCCGCCCAAAGATCTCCCGCACCAGCGAGCCGCGAATATCAAAAAAGTGGTCCAGCCACTTGTGTGGATCGTATTGAATCATGTCTTATCTACCGTAGTTCGGAAACACCGGCTCCGCGGGCTTCACCGCCGGCTGCTTCTTCAACGCCTCCAGCGCAATCCGAATCGCCGTCTCCAACTGCGGGTCGCGCCCCTGCCGCACCGCCGCCGGATCGCTCCATGATTCCACATCCGGAGCCACGCCCTTGTTCTCCACGTCCAGCGCCCCGCTCAAATTCCGGAACGCAAAGTTCGGCGCCGTCAGCATCCCCCCGTCCATCAACGGCGGATAACCGGAAATCCCAATCAGCCCGCCCCACGTCCGCGTCCCCACCAGCGTCCCCAACTTGTGGAACCGGAAGAAATACGGCATCGCGTCCCCGCCCGATCCCGCGAATTCATTGATGATCATCACCCGCGGCCCAAAAATCCCCATCCCCGGCGTGGTCTGATCGTGCCCATACCGGTGCCGCCAATACGCCATCGGCACCCGCCGCAATACGTCAATCACGTAGTCCGCCACCATCCCCCCGCCATTAAACCGCTCGTCGATAATCACACCCTCCTTCCCCGACTGCGCAAAGTAGTACCGCACAAAACTCTCGTAGCCCTCGATCCCCGTATTCGGCATATACACATACGCCAACTTCCCGCCCGACGCCGCGTCCACCTTCCGCCGGTTCCCCTCCACCCAGTCGAAATACCGCAGCTCCGTATCGCTCGCCACCGGCCTCACCACCGCCTCCCGCGCGTTCGTCCCGTTCGCCGCCGCGCTCACCCGCAGCCGCGTCTGCTTGCCCGCCCGTCCTTCCAACAGCGCGTAGATCTCCCCATCCGCCTTCACGTCCCGCCCGTCAATCGCCAGCACAAAATCGCCCACGCGCACATCCACGCCCGGCGCCGTCAGCGGCGCCCGCAGCGCCGGATTCCAGTTCTCCCCGCCGTAAATCTTGCGAATCCGGTACCGCCCGTCCACCACGTCAAAATCCGCGCCCAACAGCCCGCCCGCCACCGCCTTCCCCTTCGGCACCTCCCCGCCCCGCACGTACAAATGGCGCACGCCGAAATGGCCCAGCATCTCCGCCAGCAGGTAGTTCAGGTCGCTCCGCGCGCCCAGCCCCCGCACAAACTTCTCGTACCGTTCCGCCATCGCCTTCACGTCCACCCCGTGCAGATTCGGGTCGTAGAAATACTCCGCCTGCATCCGCCACGCCTCGCGATAAATCTGCTTCCACTCCTCCCGCGGGTCCACCCACACCTCCACCGCCGCCACGTTCAATATCCCCTCCCCCGCCTTCGCCGGCGCCGCCGCAGGCGTAATGGACCACTGCGCGCCCTTCTTCACCAACACCTTTTCCCCGTCCCCGGAAACCGCAAACGCATCCGCCGCGGCCGCATAAACAGCCTCCTTCCGCGTCTTCCCCTCATACCGGTACAACACCCCCGGCCCCCCGTCTTTCCCCTCCATCAGGAACACCACCCCGGCCGCCCCCGCCTGCAGCTCTTCATAGTTCCGCCGCGGCACCGGCAGCGCCAATATCCTCTGCCCAATCCCGTCCACGTCAATACGCACCTCCACCTTCTCCGCCTTCGGCGCGTCTTTCTTCTCCGTCTCCTCATCGCTCTCCGCCGCCAGCGGCGAAGCCGTGTCCTTCCGCAGCACCATCACATACGCGCTCCCGTTCACCGCAAACGGCACCGAGTTCATATCCAGCCCATTCAACGTCGGCCCC
>CAMATG010000105.1 GCA_945860645.1 Candidatus Sulfopaludibacter sp. SbA3
GTAAGCGTGCGCGCGCTGCACGCGCAGCCCAAAGCTCTCCACGGCGGCGATCACTTCCCGCTCGGCTGCCTCCTGCGCGGCCCAGCAAACACGGTTGGCCGAAAGACGAAGATCGCCGCTCGCGGCGAGATAAATGAGGTTATTTTCTGCGGATGACATGAGGAGAAACCAAACACAAGGATACAAGCTACGGCAACGCCGTGCGAATGCGCTCCAACCCCACGCCAAACACCGCTTTCGCAATCCCCTCCAACGCCCCTGGGCTCCCGCGAAAGTGCATCGTCCGATGCACATGCTCCAGCGATTCCCCCGCCCCCAACGCCGCCGCCGGCGACGACGTCTCCATCTCGTAAAATGCGCCCATTTTCCCGTCATCGCTGTAGCTGTTGATCACATCCCCGGCGAACGGCGCGTCCTGCAACTTCCACTGCGAATTCACATACCGCCTCGCCCCCGCCGGCAAGGTAAACTGCACAACAGTCAACACGCCCGACTTCGGATCATAACTCCCCAGAACATTCTTAACCCGCTCCGGCCCCACGCCAATCTTACTCCGAAACTTCCCATCCCCCCGAAAGAACGCCGTCTTCCCATCAGAAGCCAACCGCGCCACCGGCACCTTCCCAAAGTAATCATCCGTCACGCCCGCCCCCGCCCCGGGCTTCAAGGGAATCACCACCGTGGTCGTAGGCGAAGCATTAAACATCCCCAAAATCCAAACCGAAAGCAGCCCGGTCTTCTCCGTCCAAGCCGCCTTCCCGGCATTAGTAATCCGGTTATTCGAAGCAAACCCCACCACCGTCACCCCAGCCGCCGCGCCCACGCCCAGCTGCTTCCAAATCTCCTCGGCCTCCAATACCCGCACCTCCCGATCCACCGCCAAATCAAACGTGGTGCCCGAGTAATTCGTCAACCGCATCTTCCGCGCAAATCGCACCCGATCCCGCGCCTTCCCCGCCACCGCATAACTCTCCGAATCAATCGGCGCCGGCGTCTGCCAATTCGCCAAATCAAACGCCGCGCCTTTGGAAAAGAAGATCGAAAACTGCCCGCCCTCCGGCCCCAGCCAGAACCGGTCCTCCCCGCCAAACGGGTTCATATGCGGCACCAGTTTCTTCGACGCGATCAATTCCCGATTGATCCACCCATAGCTCTTCCCATCCGCCCCGCCATCGGTGCTCGTCATCACCCGCCCCTGCCAAGCCGGCACCACCGCCACCTGCGCCCGCCCCGCCCGGTCGGAAAGCACAACCACCTCCGTATGCTTCCGCAAGAACGAAACATCATCCCCAAACTGCGCCAACAAAGAACCCGCGAACGCCGCAGCCAGAACCAAAATTCGCATCATAATCCTCATACGTTATCACCCCACGTCGCCAACCCTCCCCCACCTCCAATGCACCCCATATGCCCGCCCAACCCAGCGCACCCCACCGGGGACATGGCGGGCAAGCCCCCCATTAAAATTCGGCCCGTAACCCCAACAGCAGACGTGTCCCCAGGACGCGACACCACCCGCAGAAGGCCGCGAAAGAGCCCCCCCAAATCAAAAACGGCGCCCCGTAAGGAGCGCCGCTAATCTTGAAAGTGGTGGCCAGAGAGGGAATTGAACCCCCGACACGCGGATTTTCAGTCCGCTGCTCTACCAACTGAGCTACCTGGCCACGACCCTTCTACTTTACCAAACCCGCCAGCTTCCCGCCAGTCTCCGCTTCAATTTCTGCATGCAAACTATTCCCGTGCGAGTCCATCGTCACAATCGCCACAAACCCATCCACCTGCAAATGCCACATCGCCTCGGGAATCCCAAACTCCAACCAGTTCACATCCAGCACTTTCTTAATCGTCCGCGCATAGTACTGCGCCGCCCCGCCAATGCCGTTCAAATACACCGCCCCGCACTCCTGCAAGCCAGCCAGCGTCTTCTTCCCCATGCCGCCCTTCCCAATCACCGCCTTAACCCCGTACCGCCGCAAAACCTCGGCCTGGTAAGGCTCCTCGCGCGATGAAGTCGTCGGCCCGGCCGCCTTCACAAACCACTCCTCGCCCTGCTTCAACATTACCGGCCCGCAGTGGTACAGCACCGCCCCATTCAAATCCACCGGCGGCGGATTGTGCATCAGGTGCGCATGCACGGCATCCCGCCCCGTATACATATCGCCCTTGATAATCACCACATCCCCCACCTTCAACGTCCGCATCAAATCGGCCGTCAACGGCGGCGTCAACACCACCTCGCGCCCCGTCAGCGGGAACCCCTCGGTCCGCGCCATCTTCGTCACAACCTGCTGCGGATCCCGGTACAGCCAAGAATTGATCGCCCCCGTCGACGCATCCAGCCGCACGCCCAGCCGCCGGAACGCCCAGCAGTCATAAGCCACACTCACAAAGAACGAAGCCGGCAGCCGGTTCGCCGCCGTAATCTTGCAACCAATCAACGACGAAGCCGCCCCGCCAAACCCCATCGCCCCCACGCCGATCTCATTCGCCTCTTTCATAATCGAGGCTTCCAACTCCGCCAGCACCGGATCCGGATTCACATCATCCAACGTCCGGAACAGCTGTTCTTTCGCCAAAAAATACCCATGCCCGCGATCACTGCCAATGCAAACACCAATCGCCCCCGGCGCGCACCCCTGCCCCTGTGCCTGCCACACCGCATGCAGCAAGCACTTCCGAACGCCCTCCAAATTCCGACCAACCTTCCCCACATGTTCCAACTCCGCCGGCAGCGAATACTGAATGTTCTTGTTCTCGCAGCCCCCGCCCTTCAAAATCAGCTTCACCTCAATCTCATCGCTCTCCCACTGCTCGCAGTGGATCACCGGCGTCTCGTGCCCCAAATTGTCGCCCGAGTTCTTCCCCGTCAACGAATCCACCGAGTTCGGCCGCAGCTTCCCACGCCGCGTCGCCTCCGCCACCGCCTCCCGGATCACTTTCTTCAACGCAATCTGGTTCGCCCCCACCGGCGTGTGCACCAGGAACGTCGGCATCCCCGTGTCCTGACAAATCGGCTGCGCATCGTCGGCCGCCATATCAATGTTGTTCGCAATGATGCTCAACGCCTGGCCAGCCTGCGTGTCCGGCTGCTCATCGTCCAAAACATGGCCCATCGCCGTCCGCACATCGGGGGGCAGATTCGTGGCCGTCTGCGTGATCAGTTCTACCAGGCTATTGAACAGAAATTCCATAGCCATATCGTATCAAGGCAGCTTAATTCGCACCTGCGCCGTCACCCCCGGCTTTATCGCCGGATCCGGACTCCCGAACATCACATACGCCCTCCCGTCCTCAATCCGGCTGATCTCCGCATTCAACGGTTCCGACGCAAACTCGCCCAATATCACCAACGCCGCCATCCCAGCCTGCAGCTTCTTCAACACCGCCGGCTCCGGCTCCAACACCACCTGCAATTGCCCCAAATCGGTGCCAATCCGGAAGATGTTATCCTCCCCCAGCTTCACCTCCGTCCCCGCCTCGCCTTTGCGCTCCAACACCACCCCATCCACCGGCGCATGCATCTGCGTCGCCTGCAAATTCGAATCCGCCTCTTCCAACTCCGCGTTCTTCTCCTCCAGCGTCTTCTTCGCCGCCTCAATCTCCTTCGTCAACGCCACCACCCTCGCCTCCGACCCCTTCGCCCGCGCCGTCGAAGTCTCAAACTCCCCCTTCGCCGTCGCAAACTCCTTCACCGCCTTCTCAAACGTCAACCGCGGCGTCGCCCCCTGCTGGTTCAACATCTCCTGCCGCCGCGCCGCCCGCTCCGTCCGAGTGTAGTCGTCCTGAATTCGCGCCATCTCCGCCTGCCCCCGCGACGCATCCAGCCGCGCCGCCAGCATTTGGCTCTCCAACTGGTTCACCTTCTCCTGCGCCCGGTCCGCCACCTCCTTGGCCTTCTCCTGCGCCCCCTGCAACGACGGACTCGCAATCCGCGCAATCAACTGCCCCTCAAAAACCTCCTCCCCCACAATCACCAAATACTCGGCAATCGTCCCATCGCTCGGCGCCTGCACCCCCACCACCTCCCGCGCCTCCACCTTCCCCTGCAAGCTCAACTCCGCCTCGCCCACCGGCCCCACCGGCGCCGTCACCGCCACCGGTGCCACCGGCTTCGCCGTCTGCCGCATCCAATACACAATCGCACCCGCGGCCACCGCCAGCATCACCACCACGCCGCCAATGAGTGCCCATTTTCCGCGCATGAACCCATGGTACAGTAGCGGCGTCGATGGTCTCCTGGCCTCAATTCCTCTCCGAGTTCGCCCGCGCCGGCAATCTCACGTTGGGCGGCGGCCAACCCATGATCGCCGAACTCGAACGCCGCGTCATCACCACCCGCCGCTGGCTCCCGCCCGAGGACTTCGGCCTCCTCTACTCCATCGCCCGCATCACCCCAGGCACCAACATCCTGGCCTTCATCGCCGCCACCGCCACCCGCATCCAAGGCCCCTGGGGCGGCGCGCTAGCCGTAGTCGCCGCCTCCCTCCCCGCCGCCCTGGTCATCTGGCTAATGACGATCTTCTTCGACGCCTGGAGCACGAACCCATGGGTAGCCACCGCCATGGCCGGAGCCATGGCCGCGGTGGTTGCCTTAATCGCCAGCAGCGCCTGGCAACTCCTAAAACCCTTCCGCAAAAACCCGCTGGCGCTAATCCTCTTCCTCGCCGCCCTCCTGGCCGGCCTCGCCAACATAGCCAGCCCCGTCACCATCCTCCTCTCCGCCGCCCTCCTCGGCGCCCTCCTCCCCCCAAAAACATGAGTACCCTCACCCTCTACCTCCTCCTCCTCAAAGCCACCCTCACCTCCTTCTCCGGCGGCACCACCCTCCCCTCCGTCCGCCAGGACCTCGTCGTCACCCGCCACATCATCACCGACTCCCAACTCTCCACCGCCGTCGCCATCTCCCGCATGGGCCCCGGCCCCAACGGCGCCTTCCTCATCTGCGTCGGCCACTACGTCGACGGCCCCGCCGGCGCCCTCGCCGGCTACCTCGCCATGATCTCCCCAGCCTTCCTCGCCATCGCCCTCCTCAAACTCCTCGAAGGCCGCACCAACCACCCCCGCGCCCAAAGCGCCATCCAGGCCCTCACCGCCGCCGCCGCCGGCCTCATGCTCGCCAACGGCTGGCCCATCGCCCAATTCGCCATCCGCTCCTGGCCGCTCGCCGCCATCGCCGCCCTCGCCCTCGCCGCCTTCCTATCCCGCAGAATCGAAACCGTTTGGGTCCTCGCCGCCGCCGGCCTCCTCGCCATCTGCGGAGCCCTCGCGGGCATCGAAATGGTATACTCTCGTTTGCATGCGTGAGGTTCGACTAGGCGATATCATCGACGACTACTGCGTGAAATGTAAGCGGCTCACCAACCACGCCATCGTCTCCCTCATGGACGAAAAGCCCGCCAAAGTCCGCTGCTGCTCCTGCTACAAGGAACACGACTTTACCGACTGCGTCGTCCCCCCCACAAAACGCGAACTCAAGGCCATGCAGCTCGCCGCCGAAGCCGAAAAAGCCGCCGCCAAAGGCGACTAACCCGCCGTCCACAACTGCAGCGTCCGCGCCAGTTCCGACGCCCGTAACGGCTTCGAAACATAATCATCCATCCCCGCCGCCAGACACCGCTCCCGGTCCCCCGCCATCGCATTCGCCGTCAATGCCACAATCGGCGTCGATACCCCCTCCGCCCGCAACGCGCGCGTCGCCGCGAACCCATCCATCACCGGCATCTGACAATCCATGTAAATCACGTCAAAACGCCCCTCCCGCGCCCGCGCCACCGCCTCCTCCCCGTTCCCTGCCAATACCACCTCGCACCCCAGTTTCGTCAGCAAATGCATCGCCAGCTTCTGGTTCACCGCGTTGTCCTCCACCAGCAACACCCGGTACTCAATCGCCACCGCCACCGGCTCCGCCACCACCCGCGCGGCTACCGGCGCCACCGCCATCCCCGTCGCCCGCCGCAGCGCCGCCAGCAAATGCCCCGGCCGCACGATCGGCTTCAACAACACCTCCGCAAACCCCGCCCCTGCCAACCGCGCCACCGCCTCCCGCTCCAGCCCCCCCGAACTCAACAATATCAACGCCGGCCCCCGAATCGCCTCATCCGCCAGCACCGCCCGCCCCAACGTCTCCCCGTCCATCTCCGGCATCAGGTGGTCCAGCAGCACCACGTCAAACGGCTCCCCCCGTTCCTTCGCCGCACGCAGTCGCCCCAGCGCCTCCGTCGTGCTCCCCGTGCTCTCGTACCGGCACCCCCACTGCCGCAACTGCCGCTCCAACATCAACCGGTTAATCTCCAAATCATCCACGATCAGCACCGTCAACGGCGCCATCGGCCCTTCCTCCACCGGTGCCACCACCCCCGGCGCCTCCGCCGCCAAATACGGCATCGTAAACCAAAACTCCGACCCCTTCCCCGACTCACTCGTAAACCCAATCTCCCCGCCCATCGCCTCCACCAACTGCCGCGAGATCGCCAGCCCCAACCCCGTCCCGCCATACCGCCGCGTCGTCGAAGCATCCGCCTGCGCGAACTTCCCGAACAACTGGCCCTGCTTCTCCACCGGGATCCCAATCCCCGAATCCCGCACCGCCACCCGGATCATCTCCCCGTCCCGCCACACCCGTAGATGCACAAACCCATGCGCCGTGAACTTCACCGCATTCCCCAGCAAATTCAGCAAAATCTGCCGTGTCCGCCCCGGATCCCCCAGCATCCCCCCCGGCGTCCCTGGCTCCCAATCCAGAATCAGCTCCAACTTCCCGTCGGCGAGCCTCGGGCTCAACAGCTCACACACCTCCACCGCCGCCAAGTGCAAGTCAAAAGGAATACGCTCCAGCGTCAACCGCCCCGCCTCAATCTTCGAAAAGTCCAGGACGTCGTTGATAATCCCCAGCAACGCCTCCGCCGAGTTACGAATGATACTCACATACTCGTGCTGCTCTTTGTCGATCTCCGTCGCATCCAGCAGATTCGCAAACCCGATCACCCCGTTCATTGGCGTCCGTATCTCGTGGCTCATGTTCGCCAAAAACTCACTCTTCGCCCGGCTCGCCGCCTCCGCCGCGTCCCGCGCCCGCGCCAACCGCTCCTCCGCCTCCTCCGCCCGCTGCTTGGCCAGCAACAACTCCTGCTCGTACCGACGCCGGTCACTCGCGTTCATCACCACAATCCGCGCCCGCACCACCTGCCCGGCCGCGTCTTTCTCCAAGTCCGCGTTCACCAACACCGGTATCCGCGTCCCGTCTTTGCATATCAACTCCAACGCCAACTCGTGCACAAACCCCTGCATATGCAGCAACGGCGCGTAGTGCGTCTCGTAGAAGATCCGCGCCCCCGCCGGCAACAACTCCTGAAACCGCCGCCCCGCTAGCTCCTCCTCCGTATACCCCGTCCACCGCATCAATAACCGGTTCACCCGCTCAATCGTCCCGTCCGGCCATGTCGTCACGTACCCGCAAGGAGCGTCGAAAAAGAGATCCGGCCCGCCCCGAGTCATACGGCCAGATACCCCTCCATCGCCGCAATCACCTCGTCCGGCGCGCTCAGGTGCGGACAGTGTCCCGTCGCCCGCAACACCACCAACGTGCTTCCCGCCAGCCGCGCATGCAAATACTCACCCACCGCCAACGGCGCCACCACGTCCTCCGAACACTGCAGCAACAACGACGGCACTCGCACCCCCTCCAAATCCCCCCGGCAGTCGCTCAAAAACGTCACCCGCCCAAACTGCCGCGCCATCTCCGGGTCCGTCCGGCAAAAACTGTTCGTCAACTCCTCCCCAAACTCCGGCTGGTCCGCCCTGCCCATAATCACCGGCCCCATCGCCCCAGACCATCCCAGGTAATTAGAGTCCATGAACGCCAGCAACTCTTCAATATCAGCCCGCTCAAAACCGCCCACATACTCCCCGTCATTGATGTAACTCGGCGACGGCCCCACCATCACCATCCGCGAAAACAACCCAGGCGCCATCTTCTCCGCCAACACCCCAATCATCGCGCTCACCGAATGACCCACAAACACACACCCGCGCAACCCCAGTTCGTCACAAATTTCCACCACGTCCGCGGCGTACCCATCGAGCGTCGAATACTTCGCCGCATCATACGCGCGCAAGTCCGAATGCCCCGCCCCCACGTGGTCAAACAACACCACCCGGTACCGGTCCGCAAACGCCGGCGCCACATACCGCCACATCGCCTGGTCACACCCAAACCCGTGTGAGAAGACCATCGCCCGTTCCCCCTGCCCGTAAACTCGGACATGGTTCCGCTGCTCAACACTAATCTTCATATGCAACCGTCTAACAGTCGCCTAAATCTTAGCAGTTACGCACCCGCCAAAAAACAGCCTACCCCCGCCCCATCTCATCCTTCATCAATTTCAAAATCTCCGCCTTCTCCTCCGGCTCCTCCAACTCCTGCTCCAACCGCCGCAACGCCACGCCCACCACATCCCGATGATGCAGCTTCGAGCCCATCCCCTCACGCTCCGTCAGCGTCAGCCAGATATCGTGCAAACGGTCCACATCCTCCGGCCACAACCGCGGCGGGTGCGGCCCCAGATTCACGTAAGTGGGCTTCCGGTCCGGACTGATAATCTCCAACGAGAAAGGATGCCGCGGCTCCGGTAACTGCTCCCACGCCAATCCAATCCGCCGCGCCAGTTCGTCACTCATCATTCGCGCCGAAATCCCCGTCACCAGCCGCGACGCCTTCAACGTCGCCGCCGCCTGACACATCGCCCCGAACGGATCGCTCGCCGGCACAACCAGCAACTCCACCGGCTTCCCTTCCCGCTCCGCGACAGTCACCACCCGGGAAAACAGCTCCTGCTCATACGTCCCAAACAACTGCTCGTCCTGCAACTCAAACTCGCCCGCTCCCGCCGAAATCGGATGCACCGTCATCACCACAACGTCATGCCGCCGCAGGTTCGTCTTCTCCAACACCCGCTTCAAATGCTCCATGTTGTTGTAGTCGCGCAACGCCACCAGCACACACCCCGGGCGCGCTTTCAAATGCGCCACGTCCACCTGCGGCTGATGGTCCAGGTTGAACTCTTCCAACCCCTTCTTCGCCCCCACCTTCGCCCGCCGCTTGTTCACTTTTTCAGAAACGATGAACAACCCAAACAACAGCAACGTAAACGAAATCCCGTAGATCGTCGCAATCTTCTTCGTGAACAGATTCGCAATCGCCACGAAGAACAACGCGCCCACCGTCAACCCCAACCCGATCGGCCACTCCCGCCCGCCAATCTTCAAATTGAACGGCGTCTTGTACTCCTGATCGGTCCGCTGGAACCGCAGCGCCAACACGCCCAGGCCCTTCAAAAAGAAGCTCCACACCACGCCAAACGCATACGCCTCGCCCAATAAATACAGGTCGCCCTGGCTGCCGATAATCGTCGCCACCTGCAGCAGCGTGATCATGTTCACAATTCGGAACGTCGTCCCGAACTTCACGTGCGGCTTCCGGAACCAGTTCAACAACACCCCGTCTTCCGCCACCCGGTTCAACACACCGTTGGCGCCAATCAGACTCGTGTTCACCGCACCCGACAAAATCAACACGCCAATAATCACCACAAAGATGTGGAAGATCAGCTTCAACATGTGCGGGCCTTCCAGGCTCATCGCCAGGCCCCCCAACAGGTTGTCTTTATACTGCGGCCGGATCGAATCCGGAATAATCATCACCGCCAGAATCGACAACAACCCCGTCGACATCGTCGCGTAAATGCAAACGATATTGGCCGTTATCCGCAGGTTCTTCAACTTCGGATACGCAATCTCCCGGTACACCTGCGCCAGCGTCTCAAACCCGCTCATCGCCAGCAGCGAATGGCCAAATCCGACAACCATCAACACCACCGGCAACTGTGCCCAAAACGTCCCGTGCAGCCACCCCAGGCTCTCTTCGTTCATCTTCAAATTGGAGGGCAACGGCGGAGGCGGCAGCGGCGCCCCGCCCCGGATCAGCAGCGTGATCCCGCACCAGATCAACATGCAAACCACCATCACCGTCGTGATCTGCATAATGTGCAGCGCGTGCCCCGAAGACTCGTGAATCCCGCGTATGTTCGACCGCCAGAACCACGCCGTAACCACAACCGCAAAAAACACCGCGAACAAGTTCGGCGTCACGTGCAACGGCTGGTGCGTCAACTCCGCCATCTCGTTCACCAAATGGCCCAGATACTGCCCTGCCGAAACAGCCGAAATCGGCCCCGTCAAAATGTAGTCCACCACCAGCGCCGAAACAGACAGCTTCGCCATCGACGGCCCGATCGAATCCTTCACCACCACATACACGCCGCCCCGCACAAACATCCCGCAGCTCTCCATGTAAATGGAGCGCACCGCGAAACTGAAGAACATCACCGACAGCACAAACCACGGCGCGGACTTCCCAATCGCCGATTCCGTGATCCCGCCGACATAGTACATAGTCGACGCCAGATCCGAAAGTACAATGGCGGCCCCGCGCCAAAACGAAATGAAGGACAGGGCAACAGTTGTGGCAACGACGACTTTCGAGGTCGTTGCCTGGCGCTCAGCAGGCTCAGGCATTACAGGTTCCATAATAGCGCCCAATTTGCGGCACCATGGGTGTAGGATGATCCTCCCTCCCCCAGTGGCGCAGATTCTCTCGCGTCTCCACTCGAACGGCCACAAGGCCTACCTGGTCGGCGGCTGCGTCCGCGATCACCTCCTCAACCGCCAACCCAAGGATTTCGACGTCGCCACCGACGCCCAACCCACCGAACTCACTGCCCTCTTCCCCGGCGCTGAGCTCATCGGCGCCCACTTCGGCGTCATCCTCTGGCACGGCGTCGAAATCGCGACATTCCGTTCCGATGGCCCCTACCTCGACGGCCGCCATCCCCAATCGGTCCAATTCGAAACCGACCCCGCCCGCGACGCCGCCCGCCGCGACTTCACCATCAACGGCCTCTTCTACGACGCCCAAACCAACCAAATCATCGACCTCGTCAACGGCCGCCAGGATCTCGCCCACAAAACCATCCGCGCCATCGGCGACCCCAACCAACGCTTCGCCGAAGACCATCTCCGCCTGCTAAGAGCGGTGCGCTTCGCTGCCCGTTTCGAATTCGAAATCGAACCCGCCACCGCCCACGCCATCCGCGCCCACAGCCCGCAGATCCGAACGGTGTCCCCCGAACGCATCCGCGACGAAATCTCCCGCATCCTCACCGAGCCCCATCCCCGCCGCGGCCTCGAACTCCTCAACGAACTCAACCTGCTCGAACAAATCCTCCCCGAAGCAAAAGCGCTCCAAGACGTCCGCCAGCCCCCGCAATTCCACCCCGAAGGCGACGTCTGGACCCACACCCTGATGATGATGGAGGGTCTCGACAAACCGACGATCACCCAAGCCTGGGGCGTCCTCCTCCACGACATCGGCAAGCCCCCGACGTTCACCGAAACCGACCGCATCCGCTTCAACGGCCACGAAAGCGTAGGAGCCCGCATGGCGACCGAAATCCTCCACCGCCTCAAATACCCCAACGAAGTCATCGAGACGGTGCACGAACTGGTCGCCCAGCACATGAAATTCCTGGCCGTAAAGACGATGCGCGCAAGCACGCGCAAGCGCTTCCTCCGCCAGCCCATCATGCCGGAGCTATTAGAGCTCCACCGCCTCGACGCCGTGTCCTCCAACGGCCACCTCGAAGCCTACAACCTCTGCCGCGAAGAGCTGACCACCACGCCCCCCGAAGCCCTAACCCCCAAGCGCCTCCTCACCGGCGACGATCTCCTCAACATGGGCATCCCCAAAGGCCCCCAAATCGGCCAGCTGCTCAAGGAACTCGAAGACGCCCAACTCGAAGGCTTGGTTGCCACCAAGAGTCAAGCGGAGGCATTTCTTCGGGATCGGACGGCGACAGAACTCTAGTACCGCGGGCCACGAGGTTTACGAACAGCGCGCCTTGGCATCCCGCTCGGCAAACTCAACCGCTCTCGTTGTGCGGCTTCCTTGTACTTCGAAGCAATAAACCGCTCAGTATCGCTCAAATCCGGTACGTCCTCACCGATAAGAAACATGCCAATACGACGTCCCGCATCGGTCACGCCCTCCTCGTCCAGCAGCGCCAACCGCTTCTCCCTTTTGACTCCTGGAAAATAGGCAAGACGATAAATTAGCCAAGCATCTTTGGTCGAGAGGCCAATCTGGCTAAAGTCCGGTTGTACCGCTGGTGATGCCACTACAATCTCTCCTCTCCGAGATTAACACTCCTCTCAATCCTTATCGCCAATCCCTTTCCTTCCTTGAATCTCTTCTCCTAGCTTGATGCAACTCCATCGCGACAAAATTGGGAATCCCCTATTTACGGCATTCGTTCTACCATCCGCGGAAACCTGCCGGAAGCCCTCGTTTCGCCGCGTATCCTGATTCAGCGTCAGGACAACCGCCACGTCCTTGTCGGCATTCACCTCGATCTCGCGCAACCCGTTGACA
>CAMATG010000106.1 GCA_945860645.1 Candidatus Sulfopaludibacter sp. SbA3
CAGGGGGAATTGGCCGGACTGGGGATCAGAGTGTCCCCGGGGGTGGGTGGGGTGCTGGCTGGCTAGATCCAGTGCTTCCACTTGAGAAGGGTCACCAGGATGGCGGTGATGCTGAGTGATACGGCGGCGCCGTAGAGGAGGCCGCTTGGGTGGTGGATGAGGGGCATGAATTCGAAGTTCATGCCGAAGAAGCTGGTCAGGGCCACGCTGGGGAGGGCGAAGGTGCTCAGGAGCGTCAACGTCTTCATGGTCTCGTTGGTCCGGTTGGCGACGCTTGAGAGATAGATGTCCAGGGCGCCGCTGAGGAGATCGCGGGACATCTCTACCGTTTCAATGTGGCGGGTGAGGTGGTCGTAGACATCGCGGAAGTAGGGGCTCAGTTTTGGGCTCACGTTGGGGTGGTCGGAACGGGTGATGTGGCCGACAAGGTCGCGCGTTTGGGTGAGCACGCGGCGGAGGTTAATGAAGGCTCGCTTCAGGGTGAAGATGCGCTCGAGCAGGTCGGGCTTGGGGTCTGCGAGGACCTGGTCTTCGATGCCGTCGATCTCCAGGCTGTAGGCTTCGAGGACGGGCACATAGGAGTCGACGATGCCGTCGAGGATACGGTAGAAGATCTGGTCGTTGGTGAGCGACGGGACGTTCCTGTATTTGTCGACCAGGGCGAGGAGCTTGGCGCAGCCGACCTCTTCGAAGGTGACGAGGAAGTCGTGGCCGAGGAAGACATCGAAGTCACCGAAGGCGAGCGAGCCATCGTCTTCGGTGAAGACGGGCTTGAGGATGACGAAGAGGTAGTTGTCGTCCTCTTCGAGTTTGGCGTTCTGGCCCCCATGTTCGCAGTCCTCGATGTGGAGGGGGTGGAGGTTGTACTGGACGGCCAGCTCCTTGAGCTTTTCGCCTTCGCCCTCGTGCAGCGCATGCCAGTTCATATATGTACTATACTGAGCGCGATTGCCATGGCTACGGTAATGCAGATCCAAGGTTGGCGGTGCTACTTCAACTCGAACGAGGGGGAGGAGCCGATGCACGTCTATGCGCAGAAGGGTCAGTCGGAAACGAAGTTCTGGTTGCACGCCGACCAGTACGTGGTGGAAGAGGACTTTGAGCATAACCTGACGGCGCGTGGGAGGCGGGAGATTCGCAAGATCGTCTACCTGCATTTTGACGAGATTGCCAATGCCTGGTACGACACGTTTGGAGGCCGGCGTGTCTTCTAGCTTGACCGTGTATGCGCGGGAGGTGCAGGCGACCGAGACGCACCTGATCATCAACACGCATCGCGGGAAGCACGAGATCCGGTGGGAGCTGTGTTCGGAGCGGCTGGCGCAGGCGACGCAGGCGGAGCGGATGCGGCTGGCGTTGTCGCCATCGGGGTGTTCGATCCGGTGGCCTTTATTGGATGAAGACCTGGCGGTGGGGCCGTTGATTTTGCCGAGCCGGTAATTTTTTTGTAACGTCTGGCGGGGCGATTGGCTCTAGGTAGAGTCAGTGCTAGGCGGTGGCGCAGCCGTCGCGCGCTGGCAACTTCTCGGCTACCGCGAGGACGGTCTCCAGGTGGGGGGCTTCCTCTTCGCGGTGGACGGTGGTGACATCGGCGGCGCGGAAGCGGGCCTTCTTGAGGAAGTCCAAAAGCTCGACCTGGGTGAAGCCGAGCCAGACGTCGGCGTAGAGTTCGCGGGCCTCTTCGAAGGTATGGCGCTGGAGGTCGAGGACGACGATGCGCCCACCGGGCTTCAATATACGAAAGGCTTCGTGGACGGCCTTTTGGGGGTGGAGGGCGTGGTGGAGCGACTGGCTGAAGAGGGCCAGGTCCATGGAGGCGTCGGGGAGGGGAAGTTCTTCGAGATCGCCGAGTTGGAAGGCCACGTTTTTGACGCCGGCGCGGCGGGCGACGCCGTTGGCATATTCGACCATTTTCTCGGAGTTATCGATGCCGATGACCTGTTCGGCGCGCTGGGCGAGGAGGAGGGAAAGGGTGCCTTCGCCGGAGCCGATGTCGGCGATGCGCATGGGCGGGAGGAGGCGGATGAGCATCTCCGAGAGGCCCTTCCAGGAGCGGCCGGGGACGTAGTCTTTGCCGAAGCGCCCGGCGAGTTCGTCGAAGTAGGAGCGGACGCGGTCCTTGCGCTTCTTGAGGATGAGGCGGAGGGCTTCATCGTCGTCGCGGGTTTCGGTGAGTTCCAGGGCTGATTGGCGGAGGAGGTTGGCGACGGTTTCATCGCCGGAGAAGCGGTAGAGGCTTTTTTGTCCGGCGCGGCGGAGTTCGACGAGTTCGGCCTGGCGGAGTTGGGAGAGGGCCATGGAGATACGGGACTGGCCCATGGCGAGAATCTCCTGGAGTTCGGCGACGGAGAGCTCTTCGCGTTCGAGAAGGCGGAGCATGCGGAGTCGGCTTTCGTCACCGAGGAGGCGGAGTGCTTTGAGAAGGCCGGGCATGTAATACAAACAGAGTATCAACAAATCATGATCCCTTGATGGGTTTATGGTAGTCTAACGGTTGAGGAGTTTTTTCTACCCTATGAGTTCCACTGGAAACACGCTGGCGACCGAGTACAAGGTTGCCGATCTTGGTCTGGCCGATTGGGGCCGGAAGGAAATTTCGATCGCCGAGCACGAGATGCCCGGCTTGATGTCGATTCGCCGGAAGTATGCGACGGGCAAGCCGTTGGCCGGTGTCCGCGTGACGGGGTCGTTGCACATGACGATCCAGACGGCTGTTTTGATTGAAACGCTAGTCGACCTGGGCGCGAGCGTGCGCTGGGCGAGCTGCAACATTTTCTCGACGCAGGATCACGCGGCGGCAGCGATTGCGGCGGCGGGCGTGCCGGTGTTTGCCTGGAAGGGCGAGACGCTGGAAGAGTACTGGGAATGCACGATGCGCGCGATCGACCACGGTGGCGAGCAGGGTCCGGAGTTGGTTGTCGACGACGGCGGCGACGTGACGCTGTTGATCCACAAGGGCTACGAACTCGAGAACGGCAGCGACTGGGTGAACACGCCGTCGGGCAGCCACGAAGAGAAGGTCATTAAGGACCTGTTGAAGAAGGTCCACGCCGAGAAGCCGGGCTACTGGCACGGGCTGGTGGCGGCTTGGAAGGGCGTTTCGGAAGAGACGACGACGGGCGTGCACCGCTTGTACAAGATGCAGCAGGAAGGCAAACTGCTGGTGCCGGCGATCAACGTGAACGACTCGGTGACGAAGTCGAAGTTCGACAATTTGTACGGCTGCCGCGAGTCGCTGGGTGATGGCATCAAGCGCGCGACGGACGTGATGTTGGCCGGCAAAGTGGCCGTGATTTGCGGTTATGGCGACGTGGGCAAGGGTTCGGCGCAGTCGTTGCGCGGGCTGGGCGCGCGTGTGATCGTGACCGAGATCGACCCGATCAACGCGTTGCAGGCGGCGATGGAAGGCTACCAGGTTACGACTCTGGAAGAGACCCTTGGCATTGCCGACATCTACGTGACGACGACGGGCAACGTGGACATCATCACGCTCGAGCACATGCAGCACATGAAGGACCAGGCGATTGTCTGCAACATCGGCCACTTCGACAACGAGATTCAGATTGACCGTCTGAACACGGCTGAAGGCGTGGTGCGTTTGAACATCAAGCCGCAGGTGGACAAGTACACGTTCCCGGCGGGCAACTGCATCTTCATGCTGGCGGAAGGCCGGCTGGTGAATCTGGGTTGCGCGACTGGCCATCCGAGTTTCGTGATGTCGAACAGCTTCGCGAACCAGACGCTGGCGCAGCTGGATCTGTGGGCGAACAAGGACACCTACAAGGTGGGTGTTTACACGCTGCCGAAGAAGCTGGACGAGGAAGTGGCCCGGTTGCACTTGGAGAAGATCGGTGTGAAGCTGACGACTCTGACGCCGCGGCAGGCCGAGTACATCGGCGTGCCGGTGGAAGGGCCGTACAAGCCCGAGCACTACCGCTACTAAGTTTGTGTTGATCGTTTGATCTCTTAAGGACCCTTCACCCCCCGCCTCACGGCGGGGGGATTTTTTTGTGTTTGGGTCTTTGGTGGCGTGGCTTGCCGGGCCCGGGATGTTTAGTTTTCAAAGATCATTTTGAAGCTGGCGACGATGGTGTTCTAAGATCGCTGCTTCCGGTTTTCCTCCTGGTCCTTCGGCGGGTTGTGTCGCGTCTTGGGGGACACGCCTGCTGGTTCGGACCACGGTGGTTTTATTGGAGGTTTTGCCCGCCATGTCCCCAGTGGGAGGGTTGTCCCTTCTGACCGCCGAGCGGGTGCCTACACTTTTCGTTTGATCAGGTCGGGGCGGACTCTGGCGGCGTACCAGGCTGCCAGGGAGGCCGCGATGACGAGATCGTCGTGCTCGGTTTGGCCGCTGCGCGGGCGGACGGCGGCGACTTCGCGTTCCAGGGCGTTGGCGTTATGAACCTCACGGTGGACGCGGATGATCTCCGTTTCCAACAGGTAACGGAGGTGGGCGATCAGGTCGCGCCGGGGGACGGTGGTCCGCCTGGAGTTGGAGCCGACTTCGTGGCCGGCGGTGATCAGGACTGGCACGATGTTGACGCCCATTTTTTCGGCGCGAATGAGTTCGGTGACGACCTGGCCGGGGCCGGCGGCGTCGAGGACAATATGGATGCGCGGCGGACGCATGCCGTAGCCGTACTGGGCGCGGAGCTCGTTCACCAGTTGGCGGAGCTTGCGGACGACTTCGACGTATTCGGTTCCGAGCGGGATCCGTTTGAGGGCACCGAGGGTCAGCACCGGGCGCCTGTGCTGGCAGTAGCGTGCATGGTCGAAGTTGCCGAAGTCCTCCTCGACCAGGCCGAAGACGGCGAAGGCGGAGTGGTCGCGGTCGCGACCGAGATCGAGGCCGATCAGGTAGTCGAGAATGGGTGAGCGCTTCATGGGTTATTCCTTTTTTCTCCTTACTTCCTTGCTCCCTTCTGCGGGTTGTGTCGCGTCTTGGGGGAGCCGCCTTCGCCCTGCGGGCTTCGGTGGGCAAGCACGATTATTGGACGAACTGGGAACTGTCGGTGGTCCGCTTTGCTTGTCCCTTCTGCGGGTTGTTTCGCGTCTTGGGGGACACACCTGCTGTTGGGTTATGGGCCGAATTTCGTTGGGGGTTCTGCCCGGTATGTCCCCGGGGTGGTGTTCCGTCGCGGTGCTAGAGGCTGCGTTCCCAGTCGGGGGCGAAGAGGTCGAAGTCGTCGCGGAGGCACTTGCGGAAGGTCTCCAGGCTGATGTACTGGCCGCCGGCGGCGATGAACTGGCAGTCGAACTCCTGTTGGAAGGTCTCCTCCGACATCGACTCGCGGAGCTTCTGTATGGCCTCTTCACTGATTCTTGGGCAGTCCTCCAACGTTCCCAGGATGCGGGTCCAGGGGCTGTCTTGCTGGTGCCACTTTTCGTAGAAGTAGCCGGTTTGGCCGTTGGGCGTGCTTAAGGCCATCAACGTTCCGTTGGAGACCGATAGCATCGGCTCCAGTGCGGAAAAGAGCGTGTCGCTGGCGAAGGCGGCTTCGTCCACCACGATCAGGCTCGGCGCGGAGAAGCAGCGGATCTTCTCCTCGTTGTCCGGTAAGGCGACGACGTTGGCTCCGTTGGCGAGGGTGAAGCCTTCGCATTTCGGGGGCGGGGGGAAGAGGTCGAGATCCATGAACCGGGCCATTTGGCGGGTCTTTTCGAGAATCTGACCGGATTGGCGGCCGCTGGCGCTGGCCAGTAGGATCAGGGCGTCGGGCTTGTGGACGGCCTGGTGGAGCACGCGCACGGCGGCGGCGGTGGATTTACCGGCTTGGCGTGGGCCTAACACGAGGATGCGCGTGTTGGTCTCCGTCAGGATCTGCTCCTGGATGGCGTCGGCCTTGAAGTCCAGATTTTGAGCGGCCCAGGCGGTGATTTCTTCCGGTTTGGGCTCGGGCTCGGGTTCGGGTGCCGGCTCGGGATCGGGCTTGGCCGGGAACGATTCGGGGAGCGGATCGTTGGTGGCTTCGACGATGTAGGGCGCCTCGGCGAGGCTGCCTTCGACGGGTTGGGCGTCCTCGGTTTGCGGCAGTTCGGTGTTTTGCCGCCTGTTTATTTCCAACGACATCTGGGACGGTCCGCTTGTACACGATCGTTTTTCGAGGCGGAGGAGGAGGCGGATGACGCGGTCGCGCTCGCGGTTGTAGAAGGCGAGGCGGGCGTTGCAACGGTCGATGGTGCCGTTGACGGATTGGACGCCGAGCTTTTCGGCGTCGAGGTTGAGCTTGGCCTGGTCGGGGCAGTGGGGGGCGTTGTTGGTGACGGTGATGAGGAGATCGTGGAGGTGGTCGTTTTTTGCGGCCACCATCCGTTTGGCTTCCCAGAGATAGCCGACGAGTTCGTTGACGAGGAGTTCGGGCTGGAAGCCGTTGGGCTGCCAGTAGGCGTACTGCTGGGCCTTGAGTTCGAGGAACTCGTCGTTGGATTCGCCGGGGAGCATGTGGCCGCGGGTGGCGTAGAGGCCGTGCTTGTAGCTGGCCGATTGGGAACGCTGCATGCCTTTAGGCGTTTTCGGGCCGTTGGACTTGGCGCCGTTGGCACGGGCGCGCTGGGCACGTTCGGTGTGCTGATTGAGGGTGGGCATGGGCCGCTCCTTTCTCTGGGTTTGGAAATGGGAAAGGCCTCCGGGACCCCGGGTGGGGGCGCTGGAGGCCTTCTGATTTCTTTGTAGCAGGCGAGGGGGCGGAAACGAACTTTGGGGGATTTGGAATTGGCTGGAAGTGGTTGATTTGGCGGGGGAAAAGATTATTTTCGAGTTGTGTGACTAGGGAAGTTTAATGTTGGATTTTGAGGGGTTTAGCGAGGGTCCGCGGTGCTGGTGGCGGCGGCTTGGATCTGGTAGAGGTACTTCTGGAAGCCGGCGAAGAGGGAGCGGATTTGGGATGTGTCGCCCAGGTCATCGACGGCGTCGGCGAGGGCTTTGTATTTGAGCTTGAGGAGCGGGGAGAGCTTTTCGGGGGCTAGTTCGTCGACGCCTTCTTTGACGTACTGGGCGAGGACGAAGGAGAGGAAGGCCTGTTGTTTGGTGGAGAATTTCTGGTGGATGAGCGCGGCGGCGCGGCTTGCGCGGTCCTGGCGGGTTTCGGGCGGGACGGCGTAGGCGACGTGGGCGAGGACGTCGAAGAGGTCGCTGTTTTCGGCGTTGATGATCCGCTGCATTTCGAGCATCTGATCGCGGGCGAAGCCCTGGCCGGCGAGGCCTTCGAGGAGTTTGGCGCGGGTGGCGGGATCGCTCCAGAGGGCGCGGAGTTCGTCTTCGTCCTTGAAGAATTCCGGGAGCTTGCCGAACAGGAGTTCCATGAACTGGCGCGCGGACATGGGGGTGCCGTCGGGATGCCAGAAGGAGGTGACCATCATGTGCTGGATGGTGCGGGCTTTGCCGTCGGCAAGTTTGATTTTAGCGCGGGCGGGTTTGGGATCGGGGTCCGGGCTGGGGTCGGGATCGGGGTTATCGGGATCGATGGGTTTTGGTTTGGGATCTGGCGGCGGGTCGGGCGCCAAGGGTTCGCCGTCCCATTCGGGATCGCTGAAGTGGTGGTGGGCTTTGACGAAGTCGTAGATGGTGAAGTAGTCCTTGCCTTCGTAGAGGCGGGTGCCGCGGCCGATGATCTGTTTGAACTCGATCATGGAATTGACGGGGCGGAGGAGGACGATGTTGCGGACGTTGCGGGCGTCGACGCCGGTGGAGAGTTTTTGGGAGGTGGTGAGGACGGTGGGGATGGACTTTTCGTTGTCCTGGAAGTCGCGGAGGTGCTGGTCGCCGAGGGCGCCATCGTTGGCGGTGACGCGGGCACAGTAGTTGGGGTTGGTGGAGGATTTGTGTTGATTGATAAGGTCGCGGATGGCGAGGGCGTGGTCCTGGGTGGCGCAGAAGACGATGGTTTTTTCGGCCTGGTTGATTTGACCGAGGAGGAGTTTGACGCGGTGCTCTTCGCGCTCCTTGATTTCGATGATGCGGTTGAAGTCCTTTTCGGTATAGAGCTTGCCGGTAGTGACTTCGCCGTCGACGATGGTGTCGTCGGTGGTGTAGACGTTTTGTCGAGGGTGGTGGCGATTTGGCGGACACGGAAGGGGGTGAGGAAGCCGTCGTTGATGCCTTCTTTGAGGGAGTAGATGAAGACGGGGTCGCCGAAGTATTTGTAGGTGTCGGCGTTGTCCTTGCGCTTGGGGGTGGCGGTGAGGCCGAGTTGGACGGCCGGGGCGAAGTATTCGAGGATGCCGCGCCAAGAGCTTTCGTCCTTGGCGCCGCCGCGATGACATTCGTCGATGATGATGAAGTCGAAGAAATCGGGCGGGTAGTCGCCGAAGTAGGGGCTGGGTTCGGATTCGCCGGGCTTGGGCGGGCCGCTCATGAAGGTCTGGAAGATGGTGAAGAAGATGCTGCCGTTTTTTGGGACGCGGCCTTTCTTGGTGATCTCTTCGGGTTTGATGCGGATGAGAGCGTCGTCAGGGAAGGCGGAGAAGGCGTTGTAGGCCTGGCTGGCGAGGATGTTGCGGTCGGCGAGGAAGAGAATTCGCGGGCGGCGGGTGGGCTGGTTGGAGGCGTTCCATCGCGCGTGGAAGAGCTTCCAGGCGAGTTGAAAGGCGATGAAGGTTTTGCCGGTGCCGGTGGCGAGGGTGAGGAGGACGCGGCGGCGGCCGGCGGCGATGGCTTCGAGGACACGGTCGATGGCGATGTCCTGGTAGTAGCGGGCGCCGTGGGTGCCGCCTTTGTCTTCGTAGGGAACCTGGGCGAAGCGGTCGCGCCATTCATTTTGCTGGGCGTAGGTGCGGGTCCAGAGTTCTTCGGGGGTGGGGTAGGATTCGATTTGGCCTTCGGCGCCGGACTGGCAATCGATGGACCAGACGCCCTGGCCGTTGGTGGAGAAGGCGAAGCGGACGGCGAGTTTGGCGGCGTATTGTTTGGCCTGGGCGACGCCTTCGGTAAGGGGGCGGGCCCAGGCTTTGGCTTCGACGATGGCGAGTTTCTGGTTGCGGAAGTAGAGAACGAAGTCAGCGATTTCGGCCGGGGAGCGGCGATTGGCGCCTTCTTTACGGCCCTCGGTGATGCGGTATTCGCGGAGGATCTTGGAGCCGGGCGTTACTCCCCAGCCGGAGGCGCGGAGGGCGGGTTCGATGTGCTCGGCTCGGGTTTGGGCTTCGTTCATTGGGGGCGCTTGGGGCCTATTCGCACGTTGGCGTTACCAGACATCACCATGCGGAGAATCTGATGTGATTGAAGTTAACAGCCTCTATTTGGCGTTTCCGCAGGGACTGGTAAAGAGCCAGGTCCGCCGTTACGACGAGACGACCCGCCGCCAGATGGGCAATTCCGGCATCGGTTAGACCAAGCTTTCGAAAGCATGGATCGGTGGCCGCTTCCTTACTGGAACAATACTGTTCTTCGATGTTATTGATGACGAGTGCCAATCTACTGAAGAACACTTCCTTCAGATCCTGGCCTAAGTTACTTACTTCGGTGACAATGTTCGGCGTTGTGTAAATGGTCCGGAAGTGTTCCACAACGCGCTTGACCAGGGGAAAGTCCGATTCGTATTGTTTCGTATGGTGGTTCCGTTTCAGCATTCGCGGGTCAGCTTTTCCCACAATATAGACCAGGAGCAGGTTGGCATCGATCAATGCCCCTTTGGTTTTGTGCTTCCTGAGAAAATCGACGTCCTCGTTCATCCGTCGATGTGTTCAACTTCCCGGATTTTCATCGACTTCACTTCGCCGCTCTTCGCGCTCACCTTAAATAGTTTATAGATTCTCTCGTGGCTCTTCTTAAACACTTCGGCAAGCGCATTGTGTGCCGCAACTTGTTTTGCCGGTACCAACGCACTCAGAGTCACGAGCCAGTATTGCTCATCGTCGCTCAGTTCGACCTCTTCCAGTCTGATATCCTCCGGCGCCAGGATGTCCGCGAAATAGAAAATGGCTGATTCTACGGCTTTCTTTGCGGGAATGATTGTCATGTCCTCACTATACGACGGGTGCGAAGGGTCTGGTGACTCGGCAGTGATGAATGATTTCGCTCCAAGCGACGGCGTCGTCGATCCCTCGGGGTGACACCGGTTTCGCAGCCGGACGCGTCCTGTTTTCGAGCGGTTTTCGCCGTCGCCGGGAATCTTATCGGTCCTTTTTCCGCTTTGCCAGTTGGTGGGCGGCTTGTTCGAAGTGGGTGTCGATGGGGCGGGGTTGCTGGTCGATTTGCTGGCGGTAGGCGTCGAATTCGAGTTCGGCTTTGGATTTGGCGTTTTCGGCGGAGATTTTGCCGGCGTGGGTGAGGAGGTCGCGGCCGGAGAGTTTTAGGAAGTCATCGAGTTTGGCGATCCAGTCGCGCATGGTCATGGGCTTGCGGTTGAGGGCCTGGAGTTCGGCGAATTCGATGTAGGCGCTGACGATGCGGTTGAGGGCGTTCAGCTCCTCTTCGTCGAGGTAGTTTTTGGCGACGGAGACGTCGTCTTTGCGGATCACGCCGCCGGGGCGGGTGGTTTGCAGGCCCATCTGGGGCTTGGTGGAGTCGGCGCGGGCGTGGATGACTTCGGCGGCGGTGTGGCCGTGGGCGGCCCAGTGCATTTTGTTCTGGACGGTGGCGAAGAAGAGCTGGGAGGTTTCGATGTTGGGGGTGTAGTCGACGCTGGTCGCGTAGATGTCGAGGACCTTCTGGTAGAAGCGGCGCTCCGAGGAGCGGATGTTGCGGATGCGGGCGAGGAGGTCGTCGAAGTAGTCGGTTTGGCCGGGGCCGGGCGGGTTTTTGAGGCGCTCGTCGTCCATGGCGAAGCCTTTGACGAGGTACTCGGCGAGGCGGGCGGTGGCCCACTGGCGGAACTGGGTGCCGCGGTGGGAGCGGACGCGGTAGCCGACGGCGAGGATGGCTTCGAGGCGGTAGTGGCGGAGGTTGCGGGTGAGTCTGCGTGCGCCTTCTTCGCGAACTTGTAAGTATTGCTTACAAGTTGCCTCTTCGGTGAGTTCGCCTTCGGCGTAGATTGCTTTGAGGTGGAGCGTGATGTTCTGGGGGGTGGTTTGGAAGAGTTCGGCGATTTGGGCCTGGGTGAGCCAGATGGTTTCGTGTTCGAAGCGGCATTGGAGGCGGGTGCGGCCGTCTTCCGTTTGGTAGAGGAGGATGCCGGGCTCGGGTTGGGGTTGTGGGGGCATCGGGGGTTAGAGGTCGCCGTTGAAGGCGCGGTGGAGGAGGGATTTTTTGAGTTCGTCAAGGGCAACGAGCTTTCCTTCAAATATTCCCTTAAGGGCTTCAACTTTTTCAGCTATCGAGTCGAGCGTGTCTGCTAGCGACTGTTGAACATGTAACGGGGGGACCACCAAAGGACATGAAAGTACTTGGTTGAGCCTTAGGTTTGTTTGGTTCTCGCCATTATCGAAGTTCAGCAGATATGGATGACGATTGAGTTGCCAGTAGAGGAAGCGGGGGATCAACACCTTCGAACGAAAGCTGCAAATTCGTTGGTTGAGCGAATAGGTCTCGTTAGATTCCACGAGATAGCACTTGGCGAGAGCCTTTCCATTCGGGACGTCACTTAGGACCATCGCGACGTCGCCGATTCGTAATAAGCTGAGCGGAGCGCTGGTTCGCTTGAAGACTTGGCCATCTGATGAGATGAACTTCGAATTGATCAAGATGAATTGACCACCCTCATCGATGTGCATTTCATGCGCCTTGCCATTTGAATACTCACAAACACTGCCAATCGACTCTTTGGGCCACGTATCATGCCAGACTGAAAAACAACTGGCGAGATAGCTGTCGAATAGTGCGCGGGCGTTTTGGAGGTTTTTTTCGGCGTTGGCTTTGGCGTTGGCGATGGCGGCGAAGGCTTCGTCGAGGATGGCGACGATGCGTTGCTGTTCGGGGAGCTCGGGGAGCGGAACCTCCAGGCTCAGCAATTGATCCCTGGAGATTCCAGGAATGGCAGCGCCAGTAGAAACGTCCTGGAAATGTTCGAACTTGAACTCGAGAAACGACTGAACGTATTGGGGATCGGCTGCAGTTACCCGGACGGCCATTAACTGTCGACTAATGGCGATGTTGTCTTGGTCAAGCAAGTTGGTCTTACCGACACCAGATCCCTTCACAGTGACGAGAATGTCGCCGCGATTGGCAGTCACTTTGGGATACTCGGTCCACTTCGAGACGATTGGGAATCGCGGGCCGAAATCAGACGGACCCGTTAGATAGCCGATGCCTCGGCATGCCGTGTTGTAGTTCGCTGAATCAATGTGCTGCCCGGAAATCAAGCGGCAGATTTCGCTGAGTCGGGTGGCGGTCATACTAGCTCTCGGATCGCGCTAAGCACATCCGCTGCCTCGGCATCGAGCGCGGCGATTTCGTCGAGGATTTCTTGCGGCGTCCTATGCGCGGATGGCTCGGCGCCGGTTGGATTCTTGACGGAGAGATCAAAGCTGGATGAGTCAATGGAGGCCGCGTCGAGGGTCCAGGACTTG
>CAMATG010000107.1 GCA_945860645.1 Candidatus Sulfopaludibacter sp. SbA3
CATGAACGCCGGCATGACCGAACAGTATCTGAAAGCGTCCGAACGCATCGCCCAATCCGCCGTCCCCGTTCCCGGCGAAGCCATTCCAGCCACCATGCGCCTCTACCTCGCCGAGCGCGTCGGCCAGGATCGCCAGCTCCGCCTCCACATCGATCACGTCTTCCCCGTCGAAGGCGATTACACCCTCCGCACCGCCTTCTACCAGGCGCTGAAAGACGGCACCCGCGTCCGCATCCGCCTCTTCCTCGATGGCAAGGAAGTGGGCAACGAGGAGCTCCGCTTCTACTACCAAATCGATCGCGCCGCCGAAGCCAAATCCGTCCACGTCCCCGCTGGCCGTCACCGCGTCGAGGCCTCCATCGAAGTCATCACCGACAAGCCCTTCAAAGGCACCCCGCCCTACCTCGAATACCTGCAAGTCTACGGACCCATCCCTGGCTCCGCCCAAACCAACAGCCGCTTCTTCACCTGTACCGAACCCACCCCCGCCTGCGCCCGGCAGATCCTGACCCCACTGGCCCGCAAGGCCTTCCGCCGCCCCGTCACCGGCCCCGAAATGGATGACCTGCTCACCCTCGCCGCCAACGAGCAAAAGCGCACCGGCTCCTTCCCGGAAGCCATGCGCACCTCGCTCATGGCCATCCTCATGTCGCCCCATTTCCTCTTCCGAATCGAGCGCGACCGCGGCCCTGGCTCGCAACTACTCGAACCCCACGAACTCGCCACCCGCCTCTCGTACTTCCTCTGGGGCAGCCTGCCCGACGCCGAACTCGCCCAGGTCACCGACGCCCGGCGCATGCTGAAGGATCCCCGCTCCGCCGCCTTCATCGAGAGCTTCGCCGGCCAGTGGCTGCAAACGCGCAACCTCTCCGTCCTGAAGCCGGACCCGAAACTCTTCCCCCAATTCACCGGTGAACTCGCCGCCGCCATGCGCACCGAAACCGAGCTCTTCTTCGCCGCCATCGTCCGCGAAGACCGTTCCATTCTCGACTTCATCGACGGCCCCTTCACCTACGTGAACGGCCCGCTGGCAAAGCACTACGGCATCCCCGGCGTCACCGGCGACGCGTTCCAGCGCGTGGCCCTCGATGGCGTCCAGCGCGGCGGCGTGCTCTCGCACGGCAGCGTGCTGACAGTCTCCTCCTACCCCACCCGCACCAGCCCGGTCATTCGCGGTAAGTGGGTGCTCGAAAACATCCTGAACCAGCCGCCACCCGCGCCGCCCCCGGACATCCCGGGGCTGGACGAAAAAGCGGCCGCCAGCGGCGGATCCATGCGTCAGCAAATGGAACGGCATCGCACCAGCGCCACCTGCGCTGGCTGCCATTCCCGCATGGACCCGCTCGGCTTCGGCCTGGAGAACTACGACGCCATCGGCCGCTGGCGCGAAGAAGACGCCTCCGGCGAACTCCCCGGCGGTGTCCGCTTCGGAACCCCCGCCGAAATGAAAAAGATCCTGAAGGCCGACCCGGAAGTCTTCACCCGCGCCCTCACCGAAAAGATGTTGACCTACGCCCTCGGCCGCGGCCTGGAACTCCGCGACCGCGCCGCCATCCGTAAGATCGCCGACCGCGTCCGCGCCAACGGCTACCGCTTCTCCGCGCTCATCGAAGGCGTTGTCGAAAGCGACCCATTCCGCCGCCGCCGCGCCGAAGGAGCCGCACAGTGAAACTATCCAGACGACATCTTCTGCAAGGCGTCGGCGCCAGCTTCGGCCTGCCGCGCCTTGAAATCATGGCCGCCCCGACGGCGCAACCCTCCCGCATCATGATCGTCTACGCCCCCAGCGGCAAGATCATGCCCTACTGGACGCCATCCGCGACCGGCACCAACTTCACCCTCCCGCGCACCCTCGCCTCTCTCGAAAAACACCGCTCCCGCGTCACGGTGCTCAGCGGCCTCGCCGCCAATCAGGGCAACGCCCTGGGCGATGGCGGCGGCGACCACGCCCGCGCCGCCTCCTGCTACCTCACCGGCGTCCATCCCCGCAAAACCGAAGGCGCTGACATTCGCTGCGGCGTCTCCATGGACCAGATCGCCGCGTCCCACTTCGCCAAAACCACCCGCTTCCCGTCTCTGGAATTAACCTGCGAAGACAGCCGCCAGGTCGGCTCCTGCGACAGCTACAGCTGCGTCTACCAGAGCATCTCGTGGAAATCCGAAACCCAGCCCATGCCCCCGGAGATGAACCCGCGCACGGTCTTCGAACGGCTCTTCGGTGACGCCAGCCTCTCCCCCGCCCAGCGCGCCGCCCGCAGCAGCGTGCTGGATCTCACCCGCACCGAAACCGCCCGCCTCTCCCGCGATCTCGGCGCCACCGACAAGCGCAAGCTCGACGAGTACCTCACCGCCATCCGCGAAATCGAAACCCGCATGGCCAAAGTCGCCCCCGTCGCCACCGGCGCCGCCCCGGCCGGCATCCCCACCAGCTATCGCGAACACGCCCGCCTCCTGTTCGATCTCTCTGTCCTCGCATTCTCCTCCGGCGCCACCCGTATGATCACCTTCATGCTGGCCCGCGAAGGCGGCCTGCACACCTACCCCGAAGCCGGCGTCCCCGAGGCCCACCACTCCTGCACACACCATCGGAATGACCCCGATTTGGTCGAAAAAGTAGCCCGAATCAACGCATTTCACGTTGAACAGTACGCCTATTTCATCGATAAAATGCAGGCCACCCGCGATGGCGAAGGCTCCCTGCTCGACAGCACCGTGACCCTCTACGGCGCCTCCATCGGAGACCCTAACGTCCACGATCACAACAACCTGCCCACCCTCGTCGCCGGTGGCCCCATCAAGGGCGGCCGCCACCTGGCGTTCGCCAAGAACACCCCCGTCGCCAACCTCCACCTCTCCCTCCTCGAAATGGCCGGCGTCCCCGTCAACCGGCTCGGCGACGGCACCGGCCGGCTAGATCAGCTCTAACTTCAGCGGCTCTACGCCCTGCTGTGTGCGCGGGATCTTGTACTCCCCATTCCCGTAGTAATCGAGGTAGACGCTGCAGTCGGCGGTCACACACTCAATCGGCGTGTCCTGCAGAACTGGATATCGCGCTTCAATCGCCACCGTCTGCCCGAACAGTTTGAACGCGGTCTCGTCGAGCGGCTCCCCGAACACCTTGGACATCCCGCTGGTCCACATATCGAAGCGGACGATGCTGCGATACTTCCGCCCGTCGGAGTAGCTGGTCCGGAAGTCGACATAGAAGACGCTTCGGCCATTCACCAGCCCAAAATTGATCTTTACCGCCGCAAGCCCAGGGGCCACGGCGGCAATCTCGAGATCCGAAACGATGGCGCAAAGCGCTTCCACTTGCCGCCCCGGATTTCCCTCCCACTCCAGCATCGGCCCGCTCGACCAGGACATCTCACCGCCCGTCCCGAAGTTCTTGCCGAACGCGCAGTGGTTGACGAATATCTCCACATCGGAGTGGCCCGCGACCGCCGAAACCACGACGCCGGCGCCCACCAATACAGCGCCGACAATCCCTATCGCCACACCGGGGCCAAGCCCCACACCGGTGCCACTGGCACCGGCCGCGACCCACGCCGTATAGCATCCGAAGGCGATTAAAGCACTGCCCGTAGCCGCGATGCCGGATCCCACAAGAGCCCCGTAATCGTGCCGCCCAACCGCCTTGTACATATCCTTCACCGAGCTCATGAAGTCGATAATCGCCGACACCATCCCGATCGGCGCCAGCAGCAGATCGTCCGCCGCCCCGAAGGCCACCTTGCAGGCGGAATACAAATCGAGTGAACTGCCAACAGCGCCCATCACCGTGAACGCGCCATCGATATCCAGATTCGCCTCGCGCAACGAATTGACGGCGAAGGCGATATTGACGAACTCCACGACCACGAAGACGTTCGCCACCTTGGCGGTCTTACCCTCCCCCGCCTTCAACCATTGCGCCAGGTTGGAGTTCTTCAACTGCTCCGCCGTCGGGAACGCGGAATACAGCGCTTCCTTGCTGCGCCGGGACGGTTTCCACACTCGGCCGGACGGCGCAATCCGTCGTACGGTCGTCACCATATCGGCAGTCCGGCTGATGTTGTTCAGGGCGCGGGCCAGGATATCCGCCGCTTTGTCCCCAAGTTTGCGCGCCACGACGGGCGCCAGTTCCTTCCACACTACGAAGAGCGCCGCGGAACACTTGCGGCCGATCTGAAACTGCACGTCCGTGGCAGGCAATGCCGGAAGGACGTAGGTGTGGACAAAGTGCCCAAGGTCCTCATAGATCTCCGTGAGATATCCCTTGCCCGGCCCGGACTCAAACAGCCTGTCGATCACCTGTCCATATACGTTCAGGAACTTCGCGGTATCCCAGGATTCCTCTATGAAGTGGGCGGTCTGGGTCAGTTGAAACAACTCCCCGCACAGCCAGTTGCATAGCGTGGCGGCGCGGCGATCCGCGCCGCGTACCAGCCGTTCAATCGTCGCCTCTTCTTTCTTCAAAAATGCGTCGATGTTCGCCAGCGACCCGCCCTTCAACAGCGGCAGAATCTTCCCGGCCATCGCCGGGTCACTCGCCGCCAGCGCCTTGATCATCTTGCCGACGACCTTCTTGGAATCGCGCTCCTGCACCGTCAGCTTGTCGCCAAAGCTCTTGGCGTCCCCAATGGCCACATACCGGATGCGTAGGTCGCACGCGTCCCGGTAGATATCGGACAACGTCAACGCAATCGTCAACGGGTCCACGGCACACAGCAGCCACTCTTCGCCGGTCCACTGCAAACGCTGCGCCTTCTCATCGCGGTCCGGATTCGCCGAATACCCGCGCGTCTTCACATTCAGGCACGGCAGCAGCGCCCGCACGCGCTTGTTCGTCACCAACTGATGGATCACATCAATCGGCAGCCGGATCCGCGTGGCGAACGCGTAGTAATAGGCGGGATGGCCGTTGACAGTGTGCGGCAACCGCAGCTTGCGAATCGCCGCGGACGGTTCCGGACGATCGTCCCGTTCGCGATCCTCAAACCCCTCCAGATCCACCGGCTGCAAAGACTTCCCATCGGCCGCGTAGAACTCGCCGGACCAGGTCAGTTGCCCGCAGAGATCGCGAAACACATAGACCCATTTCCGCTCCAACTCCTGGTAGGCAGGCTGAAATTTAGCCGCTGGGTCGACGAAGTCCACATCCGGACCCCAGTCGGAGTAGTTGCCCGTACTGACATAGTACGAACGCCACTCCACGAAGCGAAACGCGGGGCTGAAGACGGTGCCTTCCAGGTTGTCCTCGGCCGGGTTATTGATGTCCGGGTCGGCGTTTGCCGGATCGTTGTCGTTGGGATCGGACGTGTCCGGTTGTGCCGGCGGCGGCTCGGAGATTTCGGGTTCCAGTTCGAGTACGTCGGTCATGGTTATGCCTCGCAGCAGGCCGCGCCGGACAGATGAGGGTCGGCGTAGCGGGTTCGGGTGGGAGCGTAGTCGAGCGAAAGACCATCGAAGACAGGATCGTCGCACGCAATGTCGATCGGCGGTTCCGGCGCGTAGTCAACAATGTGAATCCGGCGGAAATCACTTTCCCCGGCGCCGTTGTGGTGCAGGGAGTCGAACGGCACCTTGGAAAACACCGTGTACTTCACGTCGGGCGCCGGGTAGTGGTACAGCGAATACAGTTGGCCGGCAATCACATTGGTGAAGACCAGCACAACCTGCGTCGGCGTCCGCTGCTGCGCCTGGGAACGCACCAGCGTCTGGTTGTACTCTCCATCGGCGCTTACCAATTGAAACTCATCCGTCAGGCCATCGCCGTCGGCGGCGAGGTCGATGAAGATCTCCACAAACAGCAGGCGCGCGCTGCTGATTTCGCAGGGCGAATGCGCCGTCAGGCGGTGATAAAACCGGCAGCCGAAGGTGTTGTCGTTATCGGCGAACGTGCGGCGCTCCGGCTGGTTCGAGCGGCGCGTGGAGGCGTCCGACCAGAAGCGCCGACGGCACCCGCCGGTGTCCTCGGACGCCCTCGGACAGGGCCACTTGTCAGCGGGAATCTCCGTGCCCGGCCGGAAGAAGAGAATCAGCACGCGCCGGTTCGGCCCGTTCTCGGCATCGCGTTCGGCCTTAGTCAGCGCAGCCTCCTCGGCGGCGGAGAACACCACGGCCGGATTGAACTCGCCACAGCCCTGGAAATCGGCCTTCCCCTCGGGGTCCGCGCCGCGGCCCAGGAAGGCATCCTTGCCGAGAGGAACCGGAAACAGGAATTGGAAATACCTGGCAAACAAGGCGGCCCGCGTCTTCGGTCCCGCTACGCCATCGGCGCTCAGCGCATTGTCTTTCTGGAACGGCGTCACCTTGGTGTAGCCCAGCGCCTCCAGCATCAGCTTCACGTTCTTCGCGCCCCAGTTGTCGCCGCCGGTCTGGCTTATGTAGAGCCGCTCCCACCGCGCCACGTCGTGCGTCAGAACGGCGTAGATGGCCTCCGCGCGGCGGCCGCTCAGAACCTTGTTGTAGTCCTCATCGCCGGTCGGATCGGAATGCCCAAAAATGGAGAGCGGCGAATCCGGATGCGCGTCGCACACCTTGCGGAGTGCAGCCAGCTCGCTCGCCGCCGCGGGCATCACGAAGGAGCTGTCGAAATCGAACCGCAGGTCGTTCAGCCGCCAGCAGGCCACCGTCACCAGTTCCTGGCGGATGACGTTGCGTTCCACCCGCGTCGACGGAGCGACAAGAATGGGTAGCAGCGGCGCCACCGGATGGGACGCCGCGTACCCGCCGTTCAGTGTGATTCCAGTTCCATTGGTCATGCGCAACGCGCCTCCAAATAGACACACGAGAACAGATCGCCCGATCGATCACACTTTTTGCTTGCATATGATGGAGGCATGGACCGACGCTCCTTCCTCGCCTCGCTCGCCCTTGCCCAGGCTCCCGGTACGTTCCAGGCCGCGGCCGCCAAACGGCTGATCACGCCCGATCCGCTCCTCCCCGTCACTGGCGGCATGGGCCCGTCGAACCCGGTCACCGGCAAGAAGGGCGATCTGTTCGCCAAAGCTCTCGTCGTCCGCTCCGGTGCCGAAACGCTGGCCATTGTCAGCGTCGACTCGCTCGGCTTCCCCTCCGTCCTCGGCGATCGCGCTCGCGCCCTGGTGAAAGGCGTCTCCGCCGACCGCATCCTGATCGGCGCCACCCATACCCACAGCGCGCCCGACAGCTACGCGCTACCCGATGGCCAGGGCGGCCACACCGGCTCACTCCCCTACATGCAGTTCGTCGCCGAACAGATCGCCGCCGCCGTCAACGACGCGGTAGGCAAACTGGCGCCGGCCGAACTCCGCGTCGCCAGCGGCGAAGCCAAGGGGAAGATCGCCTACAACTACTACGCGCCCGATCTCTACGACCGCCGCGTGGGCGTCATCCAGGTCCGCGCCGTGACTGGCGTGCCCATCGCCACGCTGGTCAACTACGCCATTCACCCCGAAGTGCTGGGCAGCAAAGTAGGCGTCCTCAGCCCCGACATGGTTGGCCCTCTCTGCGACCAACTCGAAGCCTCCTTCGGTGGCATTGCCCTCTTCCTAAACGGTGCCCAGGGCGGCATGATCACCGCCGACAACCGCGACCTGCAGAAGTCCCGCGATCCGCTGCGCGCCTATTGGAGCGACGATCGCACGTGGAGCGAATGCGAACGCATCGGCGGATTACTGGCCAGTGAATCCCTCCGCATCATCGGGCCCGCCGCGTGGCAGGCGCGCCCGGAGCTCGCCGTTCGCGCCGCCCGCGTGCGCTTCCGCGTGGAGTCCGACGACATGTGGCAGGTGGTGACCAACTCCCCGCTCAAATACCCGCACCGCGCCTCCGATCGCACCGTGGAAACGCAGGTCAACTGGGTTCGCCTGGGCAACGCCGAAGTTCTCACCATCCCCGGCGAAGCCCTGCCCAACATCGGCTTCTTCCTGAAGCGCAAGATGAAGGCCGAACACAAATTCCTGTTCGGCCTCACCAATGACGCCTTCGGCTACATGCTCACCCAAGTGGACTTCGACAGCTTCCCGGCCTACCGGTACATCTCGCGCGTATCGCTGGGCGAGATGACCGGTGAGGTCTATATACGGGCGGCGTTGGAGCTGATGCGTTAGAACGTCACGCGCAGCGCCATCTGCAGAATCCGCGGGTCGCCCGCGCTGGTAATGCGCATGAAGTTCGCATTGTTCTGCGCGGCCGTGGGATTGTTCAGGTTCACGCGATTCAGCACATTGAAGGCCTCAAAGCGAAGGAACGTGTTGACCCGTTCGTTCCACTTGAAGTTCTTCACCAGGCCTGCATCGACATTCGCGAAGCCGGGACCGAAGAACGTGTTGCGGCCCAGATTGCCGAAGGTGCCAATGGCGTTCGGCGCGAAGGCCGCCTTGCGCAGATACTCGGTGATGACTTGCTGCCGGGAGCGGTCTCCGCTGAAGTTGGGATCGCCAATCAGGTCGGCACGCTGGCCGCCAGTGCCGGTGCGCGCGTTATCCACACCACTGCCCACCGTGAACGGCTGCCCGGTGTTGAGATTGATGATTCCGTTCATGCTCCACCCGCCAAGCAGCGTGCGAGCCATGCCGGTCTTCGGCGACCAAGGCAGATCCCAAAGGCCGGAGAAGTTGAAGACATGCGCGCGGTGGAATTCCGAAAGCCCCTTGTCGTAGGACTGGCTGAACGGATTCGTACGCGTGATGCCGTTCACCTTGTTCTGGGACGTATCGTCGATGGACTTGGCGAACTGGTAGTTCGTCAGAATCGTCAGCCCCTTGGCGAACCGGCGCTCCAGCGTGAACTGCAGCGAATGGAACGTGGAGTTGCTGACGCTTTCCATCACCGGTGTGGAGCCCAGTGCCGGGCCCAGCGGACGGCGCTGATTCGTCGTCGCCGTGGTGGCGCCAACCGCGTACGTCGCCGGGTTCAGTTCCCGTCCCACGCCCAAGCGCGTGCCCTTGGACGCCGCATACGAGCTCCGCAGAATGAAGCCGCCGAAGACCTCCCGCTCCAACGTCATGTTCCAGGACTGCACGTAGGGATTGCGGAAATCAGAGGCGTACAGGAACTGCGAAGAGAACTGCGGGAAGGCGACCTTGGAGTCTGGATTGAGAGAAGCCGGGAAGGGGTTCACGGTGCCGGCCCAGGGGTTGTTGAAGCTGTTGCTGCTGTTGCCGAAAACGGTGACCACAGTGCCGAAGGGCGCCTGCGTTGCCTGGCTGTTCGTTGAGATCGTATTCGTCCAATCGTAGAAGACCCCGTACCCGCCGCGAAGGGACGTCTTGCCATCCCCGAAGATGTCCCACGCGAAGCCAACGCGCGGTCCGAGGTTATGCCATATCGTGGGAACCGTACCCTTCGGAACCGTCGGGTCACCGGAGTAAATCACGCCCTTCGGCGCGTTCACGTAGCGAGTGGACTGTTCGTTCGGGCGCCAGACGGCGATCTTGTTCAAGGCGTCGGTATAGGGAATGAACGGCTCCCAACGGGCGCCGAGGTCGAGCGTCAGGCGCCGCGAGACCTTCCAGGAATCCTGCACAAATCCCGAGAAGCGCTGCACGCGGGTGCCCTTGTATTCGCCGATGCCCTGCGTGAGCGAGTTGAACCGGCCGATCATAAAGTCCGCTAACCCATCGGTGGTGAACGGGGCGTTGCCATTGAAGCTCCACTGCCCGTTGGCACGGAAGTTGTTCACGATGTCGTTGGACCCGCGCGAGTATTCGCCACCCATCGTGATCTGGTGTTTGCCCTTGGACCAGCGCAGCGTGTCCAGATACTGGAATTCCTGACGCGGGAACGAATTCGTGTCGCCCGTGTCGATACGGAAGTAGCCGGCGATATCGATGTCCCACTTGATGATCGGATCGTTGTAATAGTTCAGGCCGAAGGAGGCAAGGCTCTTGTCGGGCTGCGGCGGAACGAAGAAGCCGTCGGTGCGGGTGAAGCTGAACAGCGCCTGGTTGATGAGGTTCGGCGTGAAGCTGTGCGTGTCGGTAACCGAGACGGACTCATTGATCCACTGTCCGCCGCTGTTGCGTTCGAGATAGTTGCTGGGATTCAGCGAAGCCGAGGCGCTGGCCCAGCTGCGGTAGTAGCGGCCGGAGATGCGGTTTCGCTCGGAAAACGAATGATCCCCGCGCGCCAGGATCTGGTCGTCGTTGGAGTTATTCGGCGCCGCGGTGAAGATGCTGTTGCCGGACACCGGGCTGGGAATTTTCTCCAGAATCTGCCGCGAGGCCGGATGCAACTGCGCCGCCGGGATGCGATTGCCAGGGTAGGGTTGACCGGTCAGCGGATCGCGGAGCGCGCGCGTGAGAGCGGAGAAATCGCCCAGCTTCTGCGCCGCGGTGGCCACAACGCGCTGCGCCGAAACCGGTGCGCGCTTGATGATCGTGGACTGGTAGGAGACAAAGAAGAAGGTCTTGTCTTTTCCGTTGTAGACGTTCGGAATTGTCAGCGGCCCGCCCAGCGTCCCGCCGAACTGATTGCGCTTCAGCCCGTCGGTCAGCTTGGCGCCGTTCACTACGGGAGAGAAGAAGTTGGTGGCGTTCAAGGCATTGTTGCGAAGGAACTCAAACGCGGAGCCATGCAGTTCGTTCGTGCCGGACTTCGTAATCGCGTTCACAACGCCGCCGGACTGCCGGCCGAATTCCGCGGAGAAATTGTTAGTCTGCACGCTGAACTCCTGCAGCGCATCGGGGTTGGGAAGCGGGCTGGCGGCATTGGAATAGACGTCGTTGTTCTGTGCGCCGTCCAGCACGTAATTGGTGGCGTTCGACCGGCTGCCGTTCACCGAAACAGGGTTGCTGCCCGGGTACGTCGTGCCAGACGTCACGTTCGCGTTCGGGTCGCTCGTCACACCAACAATCAGCCGCATCAACTGCGTGGCATTGCGGCCATTCAACGGCAGCTCTTCAATGCGCTTCTGATCGACGACGGCCTTCAGCGTGGAAGTCGTTGTGTCCACCGCCACCGCGCTGCCCTGCACCGTCACCGTCTCCGTCAGCGCACCCACGGTCATGCGCACGTCGACGCGCGCGATTTCGTTCACTTGCAGCCGTACATCTTTCGCTTCGAATTTCTGGAAGCCTCCGGCCTCGACGTTCACCGAGTAGCTGCCAACCGGGAGGTTCCGCAACCAATAGGAACCGTCCCCGTCAGACTGCGCGTTGAACACCGCGCCCGTGCCGGCATTGCGCGCGGTGGCCCGCGCATTCGGCACAGTGCCACCGCTGGGGTCGGTTACTACGCCGGTGATGGAACCGGTGACATTCTGGGCAAACGCGGCCGGTACGCAGATGGCGAGCAGAGCCAATAGCCGCGTGGAGTTGCGAAGTCGTTTCATGACGGACGTCCTTATAGCTGTTCTAAAAGCTGAGCAATGTCTCGAAGGGAAGTACGGATCCTGGCGCGGACAGCGTCCGATGGAACGGTCAGCGGCTCAGCGGGCAGCGGTCCTGCCAACCCGAGATCCTCCAACGCACATTTAATACCAAAAACAAATCCGGGGCTACCGGCGGCGTTGTAAACTTCACGCCCGATCCGCGCCACCACATCCTGTAACTGCCGTGCCCGCGCCGCATCGCCACTCGCAATCGCCTGGTAAAGAGCAACGTACAATTCGGGAAACAGGTTCGCCCCGCCATTCACGCCGCCCGTCGCGCCGGCCGCCATCGCCTCCAGCAGAATCTCCTCCGGCCCCCATAGAATGGGCATCGCCGGCAACAACGCCCGCGTCCGCGCCAGCTTGGTCAGATCCCCGCCGGAGTCCTTGATCCCGCACACCTGCGGCAAGTGCGCGAGGTGCGCAAACGTCTCCGGCTCAAAGGCAACCTTCGTAAAAACCGGAATGTTGTATAGGTACACCGGCAGCGGCAACCGCGGAATCAATCGCTCCGCCCACTGCACAACGGCCTCTTGCGAGATCGGAAAGTAGAAGGGCGGCGTCAGCACGAGCGCATCGGCGCCGTGCTCGGCCGAGTAATCCGCCAACCGCAGCGCATCGTCCGTCGACGCTTCAATCAATCCCGCCAGCACCGGCACCCGCCCGGCAGCGATCTCGCAACAGCGCTTCACCACCTCCCGCTTCAGCGTCTGCGAAAGACTGGGGCCTTCGCCCGTCGTGCCCAGGACAAACAGTCCCGTCACGCCGGCATCGATCGCGCGGTTGCTGATTCGGCCAAAGGCCGCTACGTCCAGTTGGTCCGGCGCCGTAAGCGGAGTAACGAGCGGCGGAGTAATTCCGTTGATGGGGAGGTTCGCGTTCATTTCAAAGTCGTGAGTCACATCGTATCAGGTGATATAGCAGTGCAGCATTTTCTCATTGAAGGATGAGCCTGAAGCGGAGTGATGGTGAGTGGGGCTCCTTTCTTTGGGTTTGAGTTGGTAAGTTAACAGGCTCGTCGTCGAGGCTGTGGGAATGTGGGAATCGCGTAGCGATTTCCAAGGGCGGTGGAAA
>CAMATG010000108.1 GCA_945860645.1 Candidatus Sulfopaludibacter sp. SbA3
CCCGATCACCAGCGGAATCACCCGCCCGTCCGGGCTCACCGCCGCCTGCATCCAGCTCTTCAACCACTCCACCCACCGGTTCGACGCCACCCCGTTCGCATACGCCAAATCCCCCACAATCAGCGCGAAGTCCGGATCGAGCGACGCGGCATTGCTATTCGCCTTGTCCAGCTTCAACCGCGTCGAAAACATATCCCCGCCCGTCACAAATCGCACCGGCCGGTTCAAGTCGCGCGGCATCGTCCGGAACCGCCAGCCCTCGGCCGGCTTCTCAATCCCCTTGCCAATATTGAACTCGTAGTGGGTGTCCGGCAATAGCCCCTTCAGCTCCACGCGCCGCCCCTGCATCGTCGTATCGGCAATGGCGAACTTCACCCCCGTCGCCTTCGCCCACGCTGCCTCCCCCACCCGCCGGTAGTGCACATCGAGCGGGCTCGACGTATGCAAGTCCACCCAGTTGATCGTCATCGTCGTCGACGGATCACTCTGCCACATCAGATACAACCCCACCAGGTCCTGTGACCATCCGGCGACTGCCGACAAGAAAAGCAAAAAGAGAATGCGCATGGAAAGATTAAGCTTATCGCGAGATTGTTTCCACGAAATGACAACCCTCGCCGTCATCCTCTGACAAGGGCCAACGATGCGAATCCTTCTCTTCCTCGCGATTTCTCTCGCCATGCCCGCCGGCGTCATTCAAGGCGTCGTCCTCGAATGGGCCTCCGGCAAGCCCCTCTCCCGCACCATCGTCAATCTCCAACCCGTCCCCGGCAGCGGCGCCAATCTGCGCCCCGTGCAAATTCGCTCCGGCCGCTCCGGCCAGTTCTCTTTCCCCAATATTCCCGACGGCCTCTACCTCCTCCAAACCCAGCGCGAGGGCTTCCTCCCCGCCGCCTTCGGCCAGCGTCGCCCCACCGGCCACGGCCATCCCATCACCGTCACTAGGGATTCGGCTCTCTTCACCGAACTCCGCCTCCACCGCATGGGCGCCATCACCGGTACCGTCCTCGATGAAAACGGCGTCGGCATCCCGCGCGTCAAAGTTGTCGCCTACCGCGCCCGCCTCCCCCTCCGCATCGCCAGCGAAGCCACCACCGACGACCGTGGCATCTACCGCATCACCGGCCTCGAACTCGCCAAATACTGGGTCCGCACCGCCGCCCATCAGCTCGATGACGGCACTGGCCTGCTCCCCCAATTCGGCCCCGAGGCCCGCGAACCCCGCGACGCCATCGTCCACGAAGTCCGCTTCGATAACGACACGCCCGACGCCAACATCCGCCCCGAACCAGGCAATCTCGCCACCCTCTCCGGCAACATAGTCTGCGACCGTCAAACCGCCGTCGACATCGTCATTGCCTCGGAAACCATGCGAAAAAAGGTCACCGGCGCTTGCGGCGGCGGCTACTCCATCTCCGGCCTCGCCCCGGCCGTCTACGAGATCACCGCCAGCTATCCCGATGGCTCCGGCTCCGGTTTCACCGAACTCCAAATCAGCCAGAACATGCAGCAAGGCCTCCAAGTCGTCAGCACGTCACCCACCTTCTTCGAGACCCGCCCCACCCTCCGCATCCCCGTCAAACTCTTCGCCCGCCGCGACGATCTCTCCGGCGCCGAACCCGCCCAACAGGTCCCCACGCCCAGCGCCATGCTCGGTTCCGGCCACTGGGAGTTCACCGCGCAGGTCGCGCCCACTCAATACGTGGCCAGCATCCAAAACGACAGAGGCGAACAGCGCCGCCCTTGGCGCGCCGTCCGTCCGCCTGAAGGCTTCCCCGTCTTTGTCGAGCCCTTCCGCAGCGGCGGTCGCGTCCGCATCACCATCTCCGAACGCGCCGCCCAGATCGGCGGCGTCGTCACCCGTGACGCCAAACCCGCCCCGGGCATCCCGGTCTTCCTTTGGCCGGTGAAAGAGGAGACCCGCCGCATCACCGGAGGCCCCCGCGAAACGCTGACCGATATCGAAGGCCGCTTCCTCTTCGGCGGCCTCCCGCCCGGCGAGTACCGCGTCCTCGCCACCATGGACGCCCGCGAAATCACCGCCGAACTGGCCGAAGAAGCCCGCGCCCGCGCCATCACCGTCACCGAAGGCCAAACCCTCCAAGCCGAACTCACCCTCTGGCAAGCCCCCGAATAGAGGGTCAGTAACCCTTGTCCCTATTGTTGGACGTACGGAGCGGAGTACGCTGCACCTCCCCCATCCGACTCACCGTTCGGCTCGCCCGCCGAAGCCCGCAGGGCGAAGGTGGGTGCCTGGCACCCCGGGAACGGGAAGGCCGAAAGTATAGCGGCTGCAACTTGTCCCTATTTCCCGGCCTCTCGGGAACCCCGCCCTCCAACACCCCTCCCTACTTCGTCACCGTCAACTTCGTCGTCCCCTCCGCTACCAACGTCCCGTCGGCCGCGGTCAACTTCGCCGTCGCTGTCTTCCCCGCCCACGCCGCCTGCGTCGGAATCATCAACTGAAAAGCCCCGCCCACGCCGGAAAAAATGCTCACCGCGCTCGGCCCCGGCAATCCTGAAATGGAGAACCGCAAAGAAGCAGGCATCGGGCCGTTTGCAGCCAAGGTCAGCGTCATCTTCGCCGTCGTGCCGCCCTTCACCGTATACTGCCCCGTGCCAAACGTCAGCGTCATCGCCCGAGCCACGGTAACCGTCGCCGGCAGCGTCAAGCTCCGCACCGGCGTCCCCCCCGTCCCGGTCAACTGCATGGCCACCGCTCCGGCCACCGCCGCCGTAGCCACGTTCACCGTCATATTCGCCGACGTCTGCCCGCTCGCAAACGTCACCGGCGCCGCCGTCACGCCCGCCGGCAACCCGGCCGCCGTCACCGTCACTGCCCCCGTGAATCCCGCCTGCCGCGTCAATGCAATCGTCAACGAAGCCTTCCCGCCCGGCGTCACCGCCGCCGTCGGCCCCGTCACCGTAAAGCCAAACTGCGGTACCGACTGCACCGTCAGCGTCAACGGAACCGAAGCCTTGTACCCCGTCCCCACCACCAGATTCGCCAGCAGTGCATACGTCCCCACCGCCACCGTCTTCCCCACCACTACATTCGCGTTCACCGCCGTACCCAACGTCACCGGGCCCCCCAGCGTCCACGTCACGCCCGCCGGCGCCCCGGTCACCGTAATCGTCCCCGTCCCGCTCAGCCCGCCCATCGCCGCCGGTAACAGCGGATACACCGCCGTCTCCCCGGCCTTCACCACCCGCACTGCCGGTGTCGCCACAATCGTCACCGACGGCATCGCGCACCGCCGGATCGCCTTGTACACATTCAATCGCCCGCCCGTCGACGTCTTCCCCGTCAGCGTCGGAATCATGTCCACCGCCGCCAACAAGTGCTCTTTCAACTCCGCCGTCGTCGCCGTGCAATTCGATAGCAACAATGCCGCCGCCCCCGCCACAAACGGCGTCGCCATCGACGTCCCGCTCATCGACACATACTGCCCGTTCAAATACGTCGACTGAATCCCCACTCCCGGCGCGCCCAGATGCACCTTCGCCCCGTAATTGGAAAACGTCGCCAGTCCGTCAAACTTGTCCGTCGCCGCCACCGTGATCACGTTCGGCTGCACCGTATTCGCCGGAAAGTTCGCGTTCAAATCGTTGTCCTGCGCAGTGTTCCCCGCCGCCGCCACGAACAAGATATCGGCCGCATTCACCGCCGCAATCGCCCCGTCCAGCGCCTGCGAATTCCCCACAAATCCCCAACTCGCGCTGATCACCCGCACATTCCCCTCCGCCCCGAGCTGCTTCTTAATCTGCACCGCCGTGTCAATCGCCCGCAGCGCATCGCTCAACACCCCGCTCCCCTTGTTCCCCAAGAACTTCAACGGCAATATCGACGCCGTCCAGTTCACCCCCGCCACTCCACTCGTGTTGTTTCCATTCGCGCCCACAATCCCAGCGCAGTGCGTCCCGTGCCCGTTGTCGTCCATCGGGTTGCATGTCGACGTAATGGCATTCACCCCGCGCGTCCCGGCCGGGCACGTCACCGCGCCGCTCGCCCCGGTAAACGTAAATGGCCGCGGCGCCGCCCACACATTTGCCGCCAAATCCGGGTGCGTATAATCCACCCCCGTGTCGATCACCGCCACCACCGTCTTCCGCCCGCCCGTCGTGTAATCCCACGCCGCCGCGGCCGCAATATCCGCCCCCACCATCACCGTATTCTTCAACCCCCACTGCTGCCCGAATAGCGCGTCATTCGGCGTCTTCCCCGCCGTAATCACATAGTCCGGCTCCACGTACTCCACGTCCGGATGCTCGCTCAGCGCCTGCAAAACCGCCGCCCCGCGCCCGTTCGTCCGCACCAGATGCACGTCCCCCACGCGCTCCATCCCCCGCACGCCACCCGCCGAATACCGGCCCAAATCCTCCGCCTCCGGCGCCGCCTCCCGGAACTTCACCAGGAACTGCCCCTCGGCATGTGGCCGCTGCAACAGCCGCGCCGCCCGCCCCCGGTCCAGCCTCTGCCCCCATACCGTCAAGCACGCAAACAACCCAATCAGCAAGGCGCGACGGCCCCGCGACACCAGTTGGCTTCGCATCGGAATCCTTAGGAAAAATGTGGTTTCCTGTCGTATCGGCGAAGCCAGCGAAAGTATGAGAGAAATTACTGCTTCTCGAAATCCGCCTTCATCAGCACCCACGTGTTCGGGTCCAGCACCACCGCCCCCGGCGCCTTCTCCGCCACAAACGCAAACCGCTGCTCCCGCTCCGTAAACACCACTTGTTCCATGCGCCCCTCTTCCAGCCCAATCTCCACCGGCAACCGGTACACCTCCCCCTTCTGCACCTGCCGCAACGTCACCCGCACCTGCTTCGCCGCCGCGTCATACGTCCAACTCCCTTTCACCTCCGGCACGCCCGGCCGCCGCAGCCACTGGTTCAAATGCGCCCGTATGCCCACGGCCCCATGCGCCTCCATCACACGCGCAAAATCCTCCGTCGTCGCGTTCCGCCCCTTGTACTGCTGATAGTAGTCCCGCACCCCCGCCCGGAAATTCTCCATCCCCATCTGCCCCCGCAGCATATGCAGCGTCCATCCGCCTTTCTCATAGATCAGCCGGTTCAATACCTTTTTCATATCGCTCAGATTCTCGTGAATCACCGCCACCCCCGGCAGCGTCGCCGTCATGGAAATCACCGCCGTCCGGCTCCGCTTCAGCCCCGCCACAAACGCATCCCGCCCCTCCACATGCTCCAGGCACAACAACGTGAAATACGTCGCAAACCCCTCGCTCAACCACACGTCGTCCCAATCGGCCTCCGTCACCGAATTCCCAAACCACTGGTGCGCAATCTCATGCGTCACCAGGTTTGTCGCCGGCTTCGCCGTCACCGCTTTTTCCCCATAAAAAATCACGCTCGCATGCTCCGTCCCGCCCGAAAACCCCGCCGCCTGCACGTTCGCCAGCTTCTCGTACGGATACGCCCCCACGAAATCGCTGAAGAATTCAAACGCATTCCGCGTCGGCACATCAAACGTCGCAATCCCCTTTTCCCGGTCCTGCGGATACACGTAGTTCGAAAACGCAATCCCGCGCGACGCCCCAAAATGCCGCACAGAAAACTCACCCACCGCCATCGCGTGCAACCACGACGCAATCGGCACGCCCTGCTTCCAATGCGTCCGCCGACGCCCGTCGCCCAGGTCCATCTCTTCCTTCAATAGCCCATTCGCCACCACCTGATACCGCACCGGCGCCGTCACAATAAACTCGCCCGTGGCCTTGTCGTAGGGGTGGTCCACCATCGGCAGCCACTGCCGCCCCAGGTCCGGCCAGTGCAGCGAAAAGAACGCCCGATCCCCATGCAGCGTCTTCCCAATCCATAGCCCCGTCGCCGGCGTCCCGTGATATCGCACCACAACGCTCCGCCGCTCCCCAGCCTTCCCCACCGGCGTCAACGGAATCCGCAATCGGTCCCCGCCGTGCCAATACCCCGCCGTCCCCGCCGCCTCCACCGTCATCGTGTTCGCCAGGTCCAGCGCCAACTCCGCCACGCCGTCCTTCAACACCCGAAAATCCACCCGCGTCTCGCCCCGCACCTCGTTGGTCGTATCGCTCAGTTCCACCCGGAACACATAGTGTTCAATGTCCACCCCCATCTGCCGCGGATACGTATCCGCCCACGCCGCCATTCCCGCCAGCAATCCAACCAACAAATAGACCATCTTGCTATCGTAATGCCAATGCGCGCCGCCCTCGTCGTCTTCGCAATCTCCGCCCTCGCCCAAGACGGACCTGCCCTCTACAAGCAGTACTGCGCCATCTGTCACGACACGCCCACCGGCCGCGTCCCGCCCCGCGCCGCCCTGCAAACCATGTCTCCCGACGCCATCCGCGCCGCGCTCTCCACCGGCATCATGCGCCAACAAGGCGCGGCCCTCACAACGGCCGAACGCAACGCCCTCGCCAAATACCTCGGTGTCGCGCCATCCGCCACCACCAAGTCCAACGCCTGCCCCGCCAATCTCACCCCACTAACTACTCCCAACTGGGCCAGCTGGAGCCCGCAGCCCAACAACGCCCGCTACCAGCCCAACCCGGGCCTCACCGCCGCCGACGTCCCCAAACTCAAACTCAAATGGGCTTATAATCTCGGCGAAGGAACCCAAGCCCGAAGCCAGCCCGCCGTGCTGAACGGCCGCCTCTACATCGGCACCGCCGCAGGCGCAATCCTCGCCATCGACGCCAGCACCGGCTGCACCCATTGGACCTACAAAGCCGCCGCCCCCATCCGCAGCGGCATCGTCGCCACCGATGCCGCCATCTACGCCGGCGACACCAAAGCCAACCTCTACGCCCTCAACCCCACCACCGGCCAACCCCTCTGGCAGCGCAAAATGGACCCCCACCCCGCCGCCTCCCTCACCGGCACTCCCACCCTCCACCAAGGCACGCTCTACGTCCCCGTGGCTTCTCTCGAAGAAGTAGTCGGCAACAACCCCAAGTACGAATGCTGCACCTTCCGCGGTAGCCTCGCCGCCCTCGACGCCAAAACCGGCGCCATCAAATGGCAAACCCACACCATCCCCGATCCATCCCGGCCCACCACAAAAAACTCGATCGGCACCCAACGCCACGGCCCCTCCGGCGCCTCCGTCTGGTCTGCCCCCACCATCGACGACAAACACGACATCGTCTACATCGCCACCGGCGATAACTACTCCGAACCCGCCTCCAAAACATCAGACGCCGTCATGGCCCTCAACCGCAAAACCGGCCAAATCCTCTGGACCCGCCAGCTCACCTCCGGCGACGTCTTCGTCGTCAGTTGTACCAACTGCGGCCCCGATTTCGACTTCGGCCAATCCCCCATCCTCGTCAATCTCCCCGCCAACAAACGCGCACTCGTCATCGGCCAAAAGTCCGGCGTCGTCCACGCCCTCGACCCCGACGCCGAAGGCCAAATACGATGGCAAACCCGCTTAAGTCCCGGCGGCAAACTCGGCGGCCTCCAATGGGGCTCCGCGTCAGATGGAACCAACCTGTACGCCGCCGTCTCCGACATCACCTTCGACGGCCGCGCCCTAAGCCCCACCAAAGGCGGCGGCCTCCACGCCCTCCAACTCTCGACCGGCGAAAAGATCTGGTCCGCCCAACCCACCCCCTGCCCACAAAACAAACCCAACTGCAGCCCCGCCCAATCGGCCGCCGTCACCGCCATGCCCGGCGTGGTCTTCTCGGGCTCGCTCGACGGCCACCTCCGCGCCTACAACACCACAAACGGCGCCATCATCTGGGACTTCGACACCGCCCGCCCCCACCCTGCCGTCAACGCCGAAACCGCCCGCGGCGGCTCCCTCGACGGCCCCGGCCCCGTCCTCGCCGGCGGCATGCTCTTCACCAACTCCGGCTACGGCGCCTTCGGCGGCCAACCCGGCAACGCCCTCCTGGCCTTCTCTCCCGACGGCAAATAAAATACAATCCCCAAATGCTGAGATCGCTAGCCACCGCTCTCGTAGCCATATCCGCCTCTACGCTCGCCGCCCAGGGCTACTACAACCTCGATTTCGAAACCCTCCTCCGCGGCCGCCTCGGCGTCTGGCCCGTCGGCCTTTCAAACGGTTTTGAATATGCCTTCGACGACACCACCGCCGCCAGCGGACGCCTCAGCTACCGCATCCGTAGCCTCACCGCGCCCGATGGCGCTCTCGGCGTCACCTCCATCCTCCTCCCCGTCGCCGACCTCCGCGGCAAGCGCATCAAGGTCTCCGGCTCCATCCGCACGCAAACAATCATCGCTCCCGGCTACGCCTCCATCTGGACCCGCGTCGATGGCGACGCCGGCATCCTGTACTTGGAAAACATGTCGCGCACCCAAGTCAACGGAACCACCGGCTGGACCCGCTACGAATACGAAGTCGATGTCAGCCCCGTCGCCACCCGCGTCATCTTCGGCACGTTCCTCGCCGGCCGCGGCGTCGCCTGGTTCGATGATCTCCGCGTCGAAGTCGATGGCAAGCCCATTCCACAGACCCCCGCGCCCTACATCGGCGACCCTACCCCTGAACAAAAATCCTGGCTCCTGCAAACCGCCATCCCCTTCCAAACCGAAAAGGCGGGCACCGGCTTCGATGACCTCCAGCCCCTCCGCTCTCTCATCGGCAACGCCCGCGTCGTCGGCCTCGGCGAGGCCACCCACGGCACCGCCGAGTTCTTCCGCATGAAGCACCGCCTCGTCGAATTCCTCGCCAGCGAAATGGGCTTCACAATCTTCTCCATCGAAGCCAACATGCCCGAAGCCTACGCCCTAAACGACTACGTTCTCACCGGCCGTGGCGACCCCAAACGTCTCCTCCAAGGCATGTATTTCTGGACCTGGAACACGCAGGAGGTGCTCGACATGGTCGAGTGGATGCGTACTTTCAACGCCAGCGGCCGCGGCCGCATCCAGTTCACCGGCTTCGACATGCAAACCCCGCAAGTCGCCATCCGCATCGTGCGCGACTTCGCCGGCAAGTCCTCCCCCGAACTGCGCGTCGCCGTCGACGCCGCCTACGCCAAACTCGCCGTCACTGCCCCCCTCCCGGTCAACGCCGCCAACCAGCCTGCCATTCTCGATGCCGCCTTCGCCGCCAAGGATATCCGCCTCCGCTTCGAAGCCGCCTACCCGGAACTCATCAAGTCCTTCCCCCCTGCCGAAGTCGAATGGGCCGTTCAAAATGCCCGCGTCGCCGAACAAGCCGCCTTCGGCCGCATTGGCGGCTCCGCCCACCGCGACGAGATGATGGCCCTCAACACCCGCTGGATTCTCGATCAGAACCCCGGCGCCAAAATGGCCATCTGGGCCCACAACTATCACGTGTCCCGCGTCGAAGGCGCCCAGGGCTCCTACCTCGCCCGCGACCTCGGCGCCAACTACGTCGTCCTCGGCTTCTCCTTCTACGCCGGCCGCTTCAGCGCTCTCTCTCTACTGCCCAATGGCTCCTTCGGCCCGCTCAACTCCAATAACGTTGCCGTCACTCCGTACCCTGGCACTATCGAACACATGTTCCATGAGACCGGCATGCCGCGCTTCATTCTCGACCTGCGCAAAGCCACGCCCTCCAACGGCGGCGCCTGGCTGCTCTCGGCCATGGATGCGCGCGAGGTCGGTTCCGTCGCCGTCGACGGCTTCGCCTCTCGCCCCAACCTAACCAAGGACTACGACGCCCTGATCTACTTCGACCAAACGACCAACTCCGTGCTCCTGCCCTTCACCAATAACTAGCCCAATTTCCAAGGCTTCCGGTACTGCCGCGTCACCCGCTTCTGCGCGTCCTTATCCCCGACAATCGTCTCCGTGGCGTCGTTCCACTCAATCCGTCGCCCCGTCCGGTACGCAATCGTTCCCAGGTGCCCGCCCTTGGTCAGCCGGTGCCCATACTCCACATCGCAAGTCGTCAGCTTCCGGCTCTTGATCGAATCCAAAAACTCCCGCAAATGCCCCGGACTATCGGGAATCGTCGGATCCGGCCTCTTAAAATCGGTCGCCTCCTTCCCCTTCCGGAACACCTTATGCTCGCCGTAATTGGTGACAATCGTCCCATCCGTGCCCTGGAACGCCGCGCCAATCCCCCAGTTCTCAAACCCCGGAGGCCCCTGCGGATTCAAACTCCAAACCACATTCAACCCCGGATACTCATACTGCACCTCCAGGAAATTCGGCGTCTCGGCATTGTCATCGGTCAGTTCGCGCCGCCCCGATGCCGACACAAACTTCGGCGCCTGCAAGTCCATCGCCCAATAAACCACATCCGTAATGTGGCACCAGAAGTCGATAAACATTCCGCTCGAATAATCCCAGTAATAGCGGAAGTTGAAGTGCGACCGGTTCGGATTATACGCCCGCTTCGGCGCCGGCCCCAACCACATCTCGTAGTTGAACTCCTTCGGCGCCGGCCCATCCGGCGGCGTCCCTAGCCCCTTGTTCTCCGACGTCTTCCACACCGCCACGCGCTGAATCTTCCCCACAGCGCCGCTCTTCACCAGTTCCACCACGCGCCGGTAATTCGGCAAGTCGTTGTGGATATGATTCCCCATCTGCGTCACGCGGTTATTGGCCCGCGCCGCCTTCACCATCGCCCGCCCCTCGCCAATCGAATAGCTCAGCGGCTTCTCTACAAAGACGTCTTTCCCCGCCTTGCAGGCATGGATCAGAGGCATCGCGTGCCAGTGGTCCGGCGTCGCCACGCAAACGGCGTCAATGTCCTTGCTCTCGAGCAATTTTCGATAATCGCCAAACGTCGCCGGCGTCATGTTCCGCACGGTCTTGATGCGTTCAACGGCCTTGTCCACGCGCGTCGAATCCAGGTCGCACACCGCCACCGGATTCATGTCCGCGTGCTTCAAAAAACCGTTCAACCGGCTCGTGCCCATCCCCCCAACGCCGATAAACCCAACGTTGATCCGGTCGCTCGGCGCACCAAACCCCGAACGCAAGAACGCCGGGGCCGTGCCGGCCAGTGCCATCAATTCTCTTCGCGTCATAACTTAGAACTCAATTCTAACGCTCAACTGCACTTGCCGGTTCCCGCTCACCGTCGTCACCTGTCCGAAGTTAATGTTGGTGACGCTCGTGCTGATCCCGCCCAACTGAGGTCGATTGAACGCGTTCAAAAATTCGGCGCGTAATTGCAGCCGTACCTTCTCTGTAACCGGTTGACTCTTCGTCAGTACCAGATTCTCATTGATCGTTCCGAACCCCCGCGCCTGCGAATACCGCTTCGCGCCCGTCCCCAGCGTCAACGGCAACGCATCGGCGAATTTCGTCCGGTCCAGATAGCGGTTGTTCGGCGATTGCGCGCTCGACAGCTCAAACTTCGATCGGTCAAATCCGCCAATCACCAGGGCCCCCGCCGCTACATTCGCCCGGTTCGTCGCCCCATTCCAGCCGCCACCGGCACCGGAGGCGGAAAACTGCATCGGAGTCCCGCTGAAGTAATTCAGGATCGTTGAGAACGACCACCCTCCAATGACCGCATCCACCGCCCGTGGCGCCGTTCCCAGGAACTTCTTCCCCCGCCCTACCGGTAGGTCATAACTCGCATAGGCCTTGAACATGTGCGGAATATCGTACTCCGCAATCGTCTTCTCCAACCCCAGATTGTAGTAGTCCAGCGGCCCGTCATTGTCCCCAATCAGCGAACTGTCCACATTCGACATCGTCTTCGAAAACACATAGTTGGCATACAACGACAAGCCCTTCGAAAACTCGCGATTCATCGTCAACTGAAACGCATGATACGTCGAAAAACCCAGCGGTGCGCCATAGTTCTGAATCGTCTGCGTCCCCTGCACCTGCGGGAACTCGCGCAATGCTCCCGCCACCGTACCGGCGAATCCCGGGAACGGATACCGGATCCCGTTGTTCCGCGCGTCCGTCTCGTTGCGAATCTGGTTATTCAACCGCGCCCCGTACTGCGTCAGCGCCGATGTCGGCAACTGGTTCACGCGGCTCAGTTCGCCCACCCGCAATCGAGTCCCCTTATTCGCCAGATAACCGGCGTCAAGAACGAACCGCCCCGGCAACTGCCGCTGCACATTGAAACTCCAGTTCTGGATGTACGGCGTCTGCCCATACCGGTCGTCAATTGTCCCTGGCCGTGTCCCATTCCCCCACGAGACGTCGTACCCCGCCGGATCAAACCGATTCGTCGGAAATCCATTATCCCAATTGAAAATCCCCGCCCACGGCGTTACCGGGTCCGATGCCAATCGATAGGTCCCGCCCCATGCCACGCTCGTCGGTTTGCCCAACGGCACCGCGTTATACCCATTCGGCGGATCCCCTTCGTACATGATTCCGTAGGCGCCGCGCAGCACCCAGTTGTCCGTTGCCCGCCACGCAAATCCCAGCCGCGGGCCGAAGTCTTTGAAACTCCGCTTCCCGAAATACCGCCGCCCCGTAC
>CAMATG010000109.1 GCA_945860645.1 Candidatus Sulfopaludibacter sp. SbA3
CAGCCGCGAACGCGCCAGAATCCGCAGTTCGGAATAGACCAGCGGCGTCAGCTCATCCAGGACGGACTCGTCCCCGGATCGCCATTGCCGCAGCAACATCGTCACTTTTCCAGACGCAATTTGAGGTTCTATGGACACAACACGCCACCTGTACAGGAAGGCGCAAAACCCGCGCAAATGTTCTCATCGCATCGAAACAGCCTATTGTTGACCGGGATTAGGGAGATTGTTAGCCTAAGGGGATGAGTGCAATGGCCAACGCGGTGGAGCGGCGCATTCCGCCTCCCGCGGGAAATCTGCTCGCGTCCATCGGCAACACGCCGTTGTTCCGGCTGGAGCGGATCGCCGAAGGCCTTCCCGGCATCGAAATCTACGCCAAAGCGGAGTATTTCAACCCCGGCGGCAGCGTCAAAGATCGCCCCGCGCTCAACATGATCAACGTGGGCGAGGCCGACGGCCGCCTCACCCCGGACAAGATCATTCTCGACTCCACCAGCGGCAACACCGGCATCGCCTACGCCATGGTGGCCGCCTCCCGCGGCTATCGCGTCAAGCTCTGCCTGCCCATGAACGCCAGCCCCGAACGCAAGAGCATCCTCCGCGCCTACGGCGCCGAGTTGATCCTCACCGATGGCGGCGAAGGCTCCGACGGCGCCATCCGCCGCTGCAAAGCCATCTACGCCGAAGATCCGGACAAGTACTTCTACCCCGATCAGTATTCCAACCCCGCCAACTGGCAGGCCCATTTCAATACCACCGGCCTCGAACTTCTGGAACAGACCAACGGCCGCATCACCCATTTCCTGGCCGCGCTCGGCACCAGCGGAACCTTCATGGGCACCACCCGCCGCCTGAAGCAGGACGGCAATAACGTCACCTGCCTCAGCGCCCAACCGGCCACCAGCTTCCACGGCCTGGAAGGCCTGAAGCACATGCCCACCGCCATCGTCCCGGCTATCTACGACGAAACGCTGGCCGACGGCAACATCGGAATCGAAACCGAAGACGCCTATAAAATGGTGCTTCGGCTGGCGCGCGAAGAAGGACTGCTGGTCGGCATCAGCGCCGGCGCCAACGTCCACGCCGCTTTGGAATTAGGAAAGCAGCTCGCCAAGGAAGGTCGCGAAGCGGTGATTGTGACCGTTCTCTGCGATGGTGCATCCAAATACATGAGCGAGCCGTTCTGGAACGAATGATCAAGATAGAACAAGAAGCCTGGCAGTTGATGGTGGAGCACGCGCAGAAGACCTACCCCAACGAGTGTTGCGGCGCGATGCTCGGCCCCATCGATGGGGATACGAAAACGGTGCGCGTGGCGCTTCCGCTGGAAAACGCCTACCCCGGCGCCCAGCGCGAACGCTACGAACTGCGCCCGGAAGACCTGCTGTTCGCCGAACGCGAAGCCCGCAAAAACGGGATGGACCTGATCGGCATCTTCCACAGCCACCCGGACTGCGACGCCTACTTCTCCAAAACCGATCTGGAAAACTCCTGCCCCTGGTATTCGTTTGTTGTCTTATCGATCCAGAAAGGCCAATTTCACCACGCCAACAGCTGGCTGCCCAACATGGAGCAGACCGAAGCAGCCAAAGAGGAACTAGAATACCCCCATGCCTAAGATTTTGATCCCGACGCCCCTGCGCCAGTTCGCCGAAAAGAAGGACTCCGTCGACGTCGACGGTGCCACCGTCGGAGAAGTGCTTGCCGCCCTCACCGCCGCCTACCCGGACATGAAGAAGAACCTCTTCAACGACGAAGGCAAGCTCCGCAGCTTCGTCAACGTCTACGTCAACGACGAAGACATCCGGTTCCTCGAAAAGGACAAGACCGCCGTCGCCGCCACCGACACCATCTCCATCGTTCCCTCGATTGCTGGCGGAAAGATCGCGGGCGGAAAGTAAGCTGTATGGCCGCCACGTCGCTGACAAACGAAGAAATCGGCCGGTATAGCCGGCACCTCATTATGCCCGAAGTGGGCGTGGAAGGGCAGTTGAAGCTCAAAAACGCCAAGGTGCTGCTTATCGGCACCGGCGGCCTCGGCGCCCCCGTGGCCATGTACCTGGCCGCCGCCGGCGTGGGCAAACTGGGCCTGGTCGACTTCGACACCGTCGACGTCTCCAACCTCCAGCGCCAGGTCATTCACGGCACCAAGGACGTCGGCAAGAAGAAGGTGGACTCCGCCGAAGAGTCGATGAAGGACATCAATCCTCTCATCGAAATCGTCAAGTACGAGGTGCCCCTCACCTCCGCCAACGCGCTCGATATTCTCAAGGAATACGACATCGTCGCCGACGGCACCGACAACTTCCCCACCCGCTTCCTGGTCAATGACGCCTGTGTGCTTCTCGGCATCCCCAACGTCTACGCCAGCATCTTCCGCTTCGAAGGCCAGGCCACCGTTTTCTGCAAGGACGACGGCCCCTGCTACCGCTGCCTGTACCCCGAACCGCCACCCCCGGGTCTGGTCCCCAGCTGCGCCGAAGGCGGCGTGCTTGGCATTCTCCCCGGCGTTGTTGGCCTCATCCAGGCCACCGAAGTCATCAAGCTCATCCTTGGCGCGGGCCAGCCCCTGCAGGGTCGGCTCATGCTCTACGATGCTCTGTCCATGAAGTTCCGCGAACTCAAAATCCGCCGGAATCCCGAATGCCAAGGCAAGTGCACCGTCATCAAAGAACTCATCGATTACCAGCAATTCTGCGGCGTTCCGCACGAGGAGGCTCCTTTGCCCGCACCCGTTTCGTCTACAGACATCACTCCGCAGGAAGTCAAACAGCTCATCGACGCGAGCGCCGATTTCACCCTCATCGACGTGCGCGAAGTGCACGAGTATCAGATCTGCAAGATCGATAAGGCCCAGCTCATGCCGCTCGGCGAACTGCCGCGCCGGCTGGCCGAACTCGATAAGGAAGCCGACATCGTCATCCACTGCAAAATGGGTGGCCGCTCGGCCAAGGCCTGCGATCTGCTCCGCGCCAGCGGCTTCTCCAAGGTGCGGAACATGACCGGCGGCATCCTCGCCTGGTCGGACAAAGTCGATCCGTCCGTTCCTAAGTACTAACCTCTATTCGCGGACTATCCGGCACCGTCCGGATAGTCCGCGAAGTGATTCACCGGCCCATTCCCATGCCCTAACCCGGGATTGGAAACAATCGCCGCCGTAATAAACCTCTTCGCCTGCCCCACCGCCTCTTTTAATTCCACGCCCCGCGCCAGTAACGCCGTGATCGCCGCCGAATACGTGCAACCCGTCCCGTGCGTGTGCGGCGTGTCGGTTCGTTCACTGTGGAACCAGTCCACACCGGTATCGGTCACCAGCACATCGCTCGCCCGCCCGGCCAAATGCCCGCCCTTTACCAGCACCGCCCCCGGCCCCAGTTCCAACAACCTCCGCCCCGCCACCACCATCTGCTCTTCCGTCTCCACCACCAACCCAGTCAGCGCCGCCGCCTCATGCAGATTCGGCGTCACCAGATACGCCTGCGGAAACAAGGTAACCCGCAGCGCCTCCGCCGCCTCCGCCGCAATCAGCGCCGCCCCGTGCTTGCTGATCATCACCGGGTCCACCACCAGCCGCGCCCCCCGCAACGCCGCGGCAACAGCCTCAATAATCCCCGCCGTCCCCAGCGCCCCCGTCTTCACCGCCCCCGGCGGAATGTCGGTCAGCACGGCTTCAATCTGCTCCCGGATCAACTCCGGCGACAGCAGTTCCACTCGGCTCACCGTCCGCGTATTCTGCACGGTAATCAGCGTGATCACCGCCTCGCCATACACGCGAAACTGGTGAAAGGTCTTCAAATCGGCCTGAATCCCCGCGCCGCCGCTGGGATCAGAGCCGGCGACAGTGAGGGCCACAGGCACAGAAATCATGGGAAACTAAGGCGCTGCAAATCTGTCCGTCCAACCCGGTTGGCGATCTCGATCAGCACCGAACCCACTATTGTCGCATCGCCCGTCACCGGAAACACCGCCCGGAGTTTGAACACCCCGCCCAGACTACTCTGCGCGAAGTACTCCCCGAACTGCCCCCCCGCCGTCGCCGTGATCACCCCGCCCAGCGGCGCCCCCGCCCGGTCAAAGAACCGGAAGTTCAGCGACCCCACCTCCCGCGTATTGTCGAACCCCGTAATGTCAATCTCCAGGTTCGATCCATTCCGCCGCGCCACCGCCTCATCCACCACCACCGCCCCCCGGTCGAACCGGTAGGTCCAGGTCGTCGTCCCCGTCTCCGCAATAGCGTCCAGACGCAGCGTCCCCACCGTCGTCCCCGTCTGCAACACCGTCTCAGCGGCTCCGTCAAACGTCGCCTCCCGGCTCCCGGCCGCCACGTCGAATTGCACCTCCCGCGTGCCATTCGGAAACACAATCGCAGCGTCTTCCGTCGCCCCCGTAAACGTCGCCCGCAGCGTTCCCGATCCCGGCCCCAGCGCCGGCTGGTCCAACAGCAACCGGATCTTCAACTGCTGCCCGTTCCGCGGCAACACGTTCCCCAGCACAATCTGCGGCGCCGCTAACTGCGGCCGGAACACGGAAGCAATAATACTGAACCGCCGCGGCCCGATCACCAACAGCCCGCTCGTCTCCCCCTCGGCCCCCGCCGTGATCCGCACCGGAATCGGCACCGAATCGCCCGGATTGATCGTCAATGGTAAGGCCGGCGCCAGCACCGAGAAACCCGCACCGGTGATCGAAATATCATTCAAAACGATCGGCGCCGGATTCGGATTCCCCAGCGAAAAAGCCACCGTCAGAGACTGCCCCACCGCCACATTCACCTGCAAGCTCGACGCCGTCAACTCCGTCGTCTGCTCCCCCAGCGTCAGGAACAGCGACGGCCCGGCCACCGCCGTCGCCCGCAGTAGAGAGGTAAAGGAGTTCACCGTCAGGCCCGCGCTATAGGACCCCTCCCCCGTCGGCGAAAAGCGGATCGAAAACTCGTACGCCTGCCCCGCTCCCAGTGTCACCGGCAAAAACGGCGAGGCCAATGAGAACCCCGAACCATTCACCGCAATCGTTTGCAACGCCACAGACTCCGCCCCGGTGTTCACCGCCCGGAAGCGGAAATCCGTCGAGTCCCGCGCCGCCGCGCTCCCCAGGTTCACGCTCGGCCCCAGCGGGTCCCCCTGCGGCGTAAACACCTGCACCTGCGCCAGCAGCGGAACCGCAAGCAGGAACGGGAGCAGCAGCCTCATGGGCGTCCTCGCCGCGGCAACACAAACAGCTCCACCTTGCCCGGCGTCAGACGTAGCAGATGCGCCCGCCCGGCAATCGAAACATGAGCCCAGTTGGCGGCTGCCGCCGTCATCCTGTCAGGCTCCTGGGGACAGTCCACTTCCTCCTCCGCGCCGTCTCTCTGAAAAATGCGCAGCTTGCCGTCGCGCCATGTAATGACACGGCCGGCAAGCTGCGCCAGAGGCTCATCGGAGGAATAAACGAACGTATCTCCAGCGAGACGCCACGTCTCGTTGGACTCGGGTAACACCGCGCGGTCGCCGCGGAAAATCGCGCGCGTCGCGGTGGTGGGTACGGTGGCCATCGCCCCGTCACGAATTGCAATCAGGCGGCCCGGCTCCAGCCGCCACTCAATCTCGCCGTCGTTGGAATAGGCCAACAGCGCCGGCCCCGGCGCACGCCGGCCAGCAACAAAATTCCCCGCCAAACCATGGACCGGCGTCAGGAATCCCTCGTCGTCCAACACCTGCGCCAACACCGGCGCCTCCAACGCGCTCTGCGCCGATAACAACACCGGCAATAGCAGTAAAAGCACTCTCATGGCCGGCCCACCGTAATCACCGGCGCGCCAATCGTCGCCGTCGGCGCTACCACTGCCGGCGGCGCTACCACCGCGGGCGGCGCCCCGGGTGCCGTCCGTCCGCCCCGCGCCGCGGCCGCCACGCCGCCTGCCGCGGCCCCGCCAATCAACGCGGCCAGCATGATCCACTTCGATCGCGACGGAGGCTCCACCCTCGCTGGTGGCCGCGTCGTCGCCTTCACCGGGTCCGGGTTCGCTCGCCTCCCCGCTCCGCCCGCCGGTTCGGTCACATACTGCGTCGATAAGATCCCCGCCCGCGCCTCACCCTTGCTCGCCGTAATCCGCAACTGCACCGGCCCGGCCACCCGCGCCCACTGCACGCCGCGAATCGCCACGCGCCCATCCGGCCCCGTCACCGCGATGTCGGTCCGCATCCCGTTGGCGAACGCCCCCGTCGCCCCATCGTCGGGAAGCCGTACAGATACTGACGCGCCCTCCACCGGCCGCCCCGCCTCGTCGGCAACCAAAATTACAATCGCCTGGCTTGCCCGCGTCCCGGCCGTGTGAATCGAACCTTCCCCCTCCAACACACGGATGCGCAAAATCGCGGGAGCGGGTTCGGTTTGAGCTGGCCCTCCGTCCGCGGGTACCGGCGGAGCGGGGTAGGCGACTTGGGCCGCAATGCCTACCGATAGCAGGAAGGCAACGGCACGACGCCGAAATTGCATGAACTACTGTGTCTGTTCGACCATCTCCGGTTGGTTCGCAACGACCCGCAAAAGCACGGCGGTAATGTTGTCCGGACCGCCAGCGCCGCGAGCACGCTCGATCAGCTTCTTGCCCTTCACTTCCAGATTATCTTCGTTCGCGAAGATTTCCGCAATGCCATCGTCGCCGACAACACCGTGTAATCCATCGCTGCAAAGTAAAAACTGCATTCCTTCGCTCAGTTCAACCACGTAGGAGTTGATTCGCAATTGATCGCTCACCCCGATCGCCATCGTCAACACGTGCCGCATCGGGTGCGTCTTCAACTGCGCTTCTTCAATCCCCAGCTTCTTGCCCACTTCCTGCACCCAGGTCTGATCCTCGGTAATGATCAGCAACTGCCCCTGATGGTAGATGTAGGCCCGGCTGTCGCCCACGCTGGCAATATAGGCCTGCGACCCGGTGTCCAACACCGCCGTCAGCGTCGTGCCCATACCTTCCAATTTCGTGTCCGCGCTCGCCGCGTTCAACACGCGCCGGTTCGCTTCTTCCAAGGCGTTGATCAAAATCTCCGGCGTGGTCAGATCGCTGGAACGCCAAACGACCTCCCCTACCGTCTCCGAGGCAAGCTGCGAAGCATGTTCCCCCGCCTGGGCTCCGCCCATTCCGTCCGCCACCAAAAATAGACCGAGCGAGGGCGCGAGGAGATAGTAATCCTCGTTGTTGGGCCGCACGCAACCCGGGTCAGATAGACCGAATGCTTCCAGCATGAACTTTCCGATTATACGTCAGGATGGGGTATCTCCCAGGCTCAGTTGTCCGATGACACACTGCCTTAAAGGATAACGCGTAAACCAAGTTGAAAAACCCTCCCATCGTTCAAAGTATTTGTGATTTTTCCGAAAGCGGGCGAAGTCAGATTTCGCTGCGGTTCATCGAACTGGGGAGTATTGAAGCCATTATATGCTTCGCCGCGCAGTTGTAACGTCGTCTCGCGCGCCACCGGCAACCGCCAGGATTTCTGCAGCGCCAGGTTCCAATTGGCAATCTTGCTCTTCCGCATCACATTCCGCCCCAGGCTCCCGGCCTGCACCGGCGGCGTCAGGTAGCTGAACTTACTCCGCGCCAGAATCAACGGCGCCGTGTCGGGATGACTGATCGTCATCCCCAGGATCGAAGGGTCCACAATGTTCGGCCGGTCCCCGCCGGACCCGTCCACGTTCCCGAATCCCGGCGAATCGGACCCGATGAACAGCGTAAACGGCGTCCCCGTGCGGAACGTCGAAACGCCCGACAACTGCAGCCCGTGCCACGGAATGTCGTAGAGCCACCGCAGCGCCACCGCGTGCGTCGCGTCAAAATTCGAAAGCCCCTTCCGGTCCCCGATCTGGTTGTACTGATACTGCGCCCGGCCGTTGTTCATATCCCGGTTGGCCGCCGTCGACGTGTAGTCCACGCCCGTATCAATCGCCTTGCCGAACGTATACGACACGTTCGAGTTCAGGCCCTTCTTGTACGGAAAGTCGTAGCTCACCTGCGCCCCGTCGTAGTAGGCGATCCCGTTGTTCTGCACGATGCGCATCTCGCCGATCGAAGGATCCGGCCGCCGGTCGTTGATCGTCGCCGTCGTATACGCAAACTGCGCCATCGGCACAGCCCGGTTCAACACCACGCCGGTCAACAGCTTCATCGAGCGGCTCCCCGTATAGCCGAATCGCAACATCCCGCGCGCCGCCGTCTGCCGCTCGAATACCAGCGAATACAGGTGCGCGTACGGCGTCTTCAAATCCCGCGGCAACACCACCACAGCAGACTGCGCCGCCGCGGCCGACGTCCGCACATCCCGCAACGGATTCAGCAGGTCCGGATTGTTCACCGTGTAGTAGGTGGCGTACGGCTCGTTCGCCCGCACCTGCTGATAACTCACAGGCGGAATCGGCGCGTAACTCAGCGCATACATCGCCCGCGCCGTCCAGTTCTTCGGCGCCCGCCACGCCAGCGAAACGCGCGGCGCAAAGTTATTGCAGTCGCACGGATACGGTACCTGCCCGCGGTTGGACACCTCGTACGGGCTGCCCTCGGGACTATATCGAAGCCCGATGTAGACCTGCAGCGTCGAGCTCACCTTGATCCGATCGGCGATATACAAATTCCCCGCCGTCTGCCGGAACCCGCGCGCCATATCGCCAATCACAACTTCATACGTGGACGGCGTGCCGAACCGGAAATTCTCAATCGCCGTACGCCCGAAATTGTTCTGGAACTGGAACATCCCGCGAATATTGGTCGCCTCAATCCCGTTCAGCTGCAGCCGTTGATAATCCCCGCCCGCCGACACCTGGTGCCGCCCGCCGCCCAGCGCCTTCGTATACCCGAACCCATACCGGAATGTGTTCTGCGCCCGGTCCACCGGGAATCCCGACTCCGGCCCCAGCTCTTCAATCTGATACCCGAACCGCACCCGCGGCCCCACCGCGTTCGGCTCGGAAACCAACAACGAATACGTCCGCTGGAACTGCGCCGTCAACTGCAGCGCACCCCGCGTCAACGTCGTCCGCACCGTCTGCGTCTTCAGGTCGGTGTCCGGATTCTGCCCAGCCACCAACTGGAACGCATCGATGTTCTGGTGATTCACCGAATAGAACACGCCCACTTTGTTCTTCGCCTTCACCAAGGTGTCGTACCGCACGTTGAAATCGGAATCGTCAATCCGCTGCGGCGCATTCGTGTTCAACGCCCGCATGTCGAAATCGGTCCGGTTCGGCGCAATCGCCGGGTACGCCTGGAAATAGCGCTCCACCACCGCCCGCACCGCCGGGTCCGGCGAAGTCGACGTCCGTTCCGACACCAACGGCACCAGCACGTTCCCATTCACCATCCCGCGCACCTTCCGCTCGCCCAGGTTCACCGTCACAAATCCGGCCTTCCCCAGCCCCCCCGTCGCCCGCCCGCCAAAGGCATTCTGCCGCCCCGGCTGCACCCCGCCCACCTGGAAGAACGTGCGCGCATTGAACACGCTGTTCTGGTGGCGATAGTAGAGCTCCCCATGCCAGCCATTCGGCCGCGCCGGCGGGTTGAACGTGAAGCCGCCCACCGTCGGACGCCCCTGGTCCGCCGCGAAATGGTTCGCCTCCACCGTCGCCTCCGTCACCAGCGCCACCTGACTCCCGGCCCGGATCGCCGCCTCTTTCGCCGCGTTCGTATCGATCAGGTAGACCGCGACATTCTCATTCCGCATCGCCGTCGTCCCCATCCGCTGCTGCGGTTTCGCGGGAGCCGGGGCGGGGGCCGAAGCGGAAGGAGGAGCCGGAGCCGGCGTCTGCGCAACGGCAACAACGCCTATAACGAGCACACAAAATAAACGAATCACTTCTTTTCAATCATCGACTTCAGCTGGCGGAACACGGTCTCTTCGTACTCCTCCTTTACGCGCTCAAGTCCTTCCTGTTTGGGATCTCCCGCCCGCGGCGCCTCTCGCTTCAAACAAAAACCCAGCAAGGTCGTCGAGTCCTTGTCATCGGGAATACGCTCCAGTACAGCGCGAAAGCGTTCGGCGGCCTCGTCAAATCGCTTGGCATGCCACAGCGCGTAACCCAGGTTGAAGTGGTAGTCCGGATCCGCCGGGTCCCCCTCCAACGCCTTTTCAAAATTCGCGATCGCCTGCGGCAACTTCCCCAGCCGCAACTGGCTCGCCCCCAGATTGCTGAACACTTCGTTCAACGGCACGCTCTCGGCCACAGCCGCGAATGCCGACTCCGCCCCCGCGTACTCCGCCGAATAATGCCGGCAAATCCCCGCATAGTACATCGATTGCATGTAGTGCGTGTCCGTCGCCCCCACCCGCTGAAACCACTGCGCCGCGTGCTGATAATCTTCCTTGTCCCAATACAACAAACCCAGCTGAAACGCCGGCTGCGAAAACTTCGGCTCCAGCCGCGTTGCCTGTGTAAAGAACCGGTGCCGCGCGCTTTCGTCTTTCGACAGCAGCCCCCGCGTGTAATTCTCCATCGCGTCCACGCGCACGTTCGGCCGCCGCGCCAGGAAGTCGGCCTCCGTCGTCGCCGGCTTGGCCACGATCGACGTCAGCACTTTCCACGCCAGCCCGCCCTGCAACGTCGCCAGGTCCTCCAGCAATCCCTCCGCCGCAAACTCTTCCGATTGCCGCACCTGCTTCAAATCCAGCACCCGCACCGACAGCTTAATCGCCGGCTTCGCCCCTGCTTCTTTTTTGATCTCGAACGAACCGAAGATCGCGTGCGACGCATCCAGTTCATCGGCGATCTTCACCACCGACGCCCGCGATAAACTCGCGTTCGCCCGCAACGATAGCCGCTGGCAAGCCTCCGCCCGGTCGTTCCGGTCCAGCGTCACCAACCCCTCGGCGTGCAGCGCTTCAATGATATTTTCAGCGACAGATTCGCCTACCCAATCCACCGAGCGATCTTTGGACAAATTGAAGAGCGGGAGGGCAACCGTAGCGTCGGCCCGCGCGGCAGGGGCGAGGAGAAGCAGCGACAGCGCCGCGAACAACAAGCGGGGCATTGCCACCATTTTAGCGCGCACAGGCCCGAGACGAAAAAAAGCCGGCCCCTCGGTAAAGGGCCGGCCAGTCGGAGGGACGGAAAACTTAGTTCACTAGCAGCTTCGTGGTCGTGCCGCCGATGCGGATTTCGGTGATTTTCATCTTCCCGTCGCCGGTGCTGTAGCGGATCGACGTTGAACCAAACTTCTCGGCGTTCTGTTCGGATTTCACCGGCGCTTCGGCCTTCGTTTTGCCGTTCTGCAGGGTGAGTTTGTCGCCGTCGACAACCACCTTGTAGGTGCCGGCTTTCAGCTGGACGCCGTTCAGCTCGGACGGCTGAAACAGGGTCACATTCGACGACATCGCTCCGGCCCAAACAAAGGACACGGCCGCAACAAGACACACAATCATCTTCTTCATGGGTTTCCAGGCTCCTTAACTGTCGGAAGCGGTCGCTTCCCGTTACTTTCTTAATTGGACTCGCGCATTCGATGTACCGTGCGGTTCAGAGTGCGCCAGTCGTTGTTTTTTGCGGTGCGGACTCGTTCGCATCGCGTTCTGTATGGTTATACGATTCAGCCCTGGAAATGTTCCGCTTCCTCAGAACTTTTTTTCAAAAACCCGGAAACGATTTCGATCGCATTGTGTTGCGTTTCCGCTTCCGATCCGAACCCCGGAACCCAAACAATATCCTTCTCCGCGCGAAACCACGTCCACTGCCGCTTGGCATATTGCCGCGTGCGGATCTTCACCTCTTCCAATGCCTCCGCCTCGCTCGTCCCCGCCACAGTCAAGAACCGCAACGCCTGTTTATACCCCAACGATTCGAACGGCTTCGCCGCCGGGCTCACGCCCTCGTCCAATAGGAACCGAACCTCGTCCAACAACCCGCCCCGCCACATCTCCTCGCACCGCCGGTTTAACTGCGCGTACAACGCCTCCCGCGGCGGATCCACCGCCAGCGTCAATTTGCTATAACCAGTCAAACCCGCCAGTCCAGCCTCGCCGAAGTGTTCCTCCGCCGGCCGCCCCGCCAACAGCCGCACCTCCAGCGCCCGCAGCGATTTGTTCATGTCGTTCGGATGAATCCGCGCCGCCGCCGCCGGGTCCAACCGGCCCAACAGCCGCCGGATCGTCCCCGCCCGCCGCGCCTCCCGCGCCTGCAACCGCCCGCGCAACTCGTCGTCCCGCTGCGGTCCCGGCGATAGCCCCTGGAACAAGGCGCGCAAATAAAACCCCGTCCCCCCGCACAGAATCGGCAGCCGCCCCCGCCGGGCAATCCCCGGCAACAGCGCCCGCACCTCCGCCACAAAATCCCCCGCCGTAAACAGGTCCTCCGGCGCGCACAGGTCCACT
>CAMATG010000110.1 GCA_945860645.1 Candidatus Sulfopaludibacter sp. SbA3
TTCAAGTTCGCTTTTTTAACTTTGTCCATCGGGATCTGCGCCGTCTTACCGTCGGCCGCCTCCACCGTCAGAACATCTTCCGCAAAAGCCTGCAGGAGCCCGATCCAGGTCGTGGCGTTCGCCACCGGCTCCGTCGTAACGACTTTCACTTTCTTCCCAACTGACTTCTCAAAATCCCGCGGCCGCGTCAGCTTTCGCTCCACACCCGGCGAACTCACTTCCAACGTATACTCGCCACCCGGAATCAGATCTTCGGCATCCAGAATCTCTTCCATGCCGTGCGACAGCGCCTGGCAATCACCCAGACTCACTCCGCCCGCCGCCTCCGGCCCCGTCTTGTCAATGTAGACGCGCAGCACCCGGTGCTTCCCGCCACCCAGGAATTCGATGTCGACAATTTCGACTTCGCCCGTCCGCGCAACGCGGTCGGCGATCTCCCAGATTTTGTCCATTAACTCTTGACGCATAACTCCAAGCCTTAAATAACGTCCGAACCTTCGAAACGGCCGACAAATAAAAAAGTGGGCTTTCGCCCACTTGTCGTTTGCCGTCGTCGTCTTCTATTGTACAACTCCGGACGCATTCCGCAAGTGGGCATCCGGAAGGGGCTGTGGTGGGCGGTCACGGGCTTGAACCGTGGACCTCCTGCTTGTAAGGCAGGCGCTCTAACCGGCTGAGCTAACCGCCCCCATCAAAATCTATTGTCTCACGCCGGAGTGCACTCCCGGCAAGCCCCGTATAAAAGGAGTTCGTGCCCGGTCACAGAAAACCCCTCCGGCGCCAGCAACTGCACATTCGGCAGACAGGCATTCAACTCGAATACCTTCCCGCAGCTCTTGCAGTGGAAGTGATGATGATGGTCCTTCCCGGCCAACTCGTAGTGCGTCACCTCGCCCGGTAACTCCACCGGCGTCAGCCAGCCCTCTTCCAACAACGTCTTGATGTTCCGGTACACCGTCGCGATGCCCAGTCCATTGTGTTCGCCGGCCGCCAACTGCAGAACCTCGTTCGGGTCCAGCGGCCGGTCCGTACTCATAAACGCAGCCCGGATCGCGCGGCGCTGCCGAGTATCCCGTGTCGCGCCGCGATCGACCTCCGTCCGCTCCGTTTCCGCCATGGCTCTCCCTCCGCTACTTCACCACGGACAGCTCACCATGGTTGTCGCAGTGGCCTCCGTGCGGATGATGCAAATGTCCGTCCACCAGATAGTCCACGTGGTCCCCGTGAGGCACTGCTTCGTGGCCGCAGTCAAGGCCGTGCACGTGATCCGCCCCGTGCGCCGCGCAGTCGTGCCCCGCCGTGCAGTCGTCCGGATTCGCCGTCGTCACCGGAATCGCATGCTCGTCATAGTGGTTCTCGTGATGGTGGTGCAGGTGCCCGTCATGCAGGTAGTCCACATGGTCCCCATGCTGCACCGCCGTGTGCCCGCAGCCGGGGCCATGGGTGTGAATGTGATCACTATCGGTGTGTATTGTGTGTTGCATATGCTGTTACTCCCTTCGCTTTTGCCGGCGCCGACATCTTGCGTGGCTCCGCCGCGTGCTCCAACGCGTTGAAAATCATGTCCACGACATGCTGATCCGCCAACCCGTAGACAATGTGTTTCCCTTGTCGCCTTCGCGACACCAACCCCTCGTTCCGCAACACCCGCAGCCGCTGCGAAACCGTCGAAATCTCGTCGCCCTCCGCCTCGGCAACCTCGGTGACACAGGCATCGCCCCGCGTCAGAAAAACGAGCAACCGAAGCCGCGACGGCTCCCCAAGTGCCCGAAAAATGCGCGCGGCCCGTTCCAATGCCTCGCCGCTGACGTCCAGCGGCTCCCGTCGCCCGCCGTGGTCCTCCGGCCGGCAACCCGGGTCGCTCCCTCGCGGCACTGTCATCATTCGATCAGACATTCAGTTGCACATCTATTCAAATGAAACAGTAGCGCGCCGCTCCCGGCTTGTCAACCGCCCGGGCAATTCTCAACCTCTGTGATATCCTGTGTAAAGTTAAACTCTCAGAATCTCGCGACTAGCATAATAATGAAAAAGGCATTGATCACAGGCGTTACCGGGCAGGATGGATCGTATCTCGCGGAGTTGTTGCTCCATAAAGGATATGAAGTACACGGAATCAAGCGTCGCTCGAGTAGCTTTAACACCGGCCGGGTAGATAGCATCTATACCGATCTGCACGAACACAACAAACGCTTCTTCCTCCATTTTGGTGACCTGTCCGACACCAGTAGCCTCTGGACCTTGCTTTATGATATTCGCCCGGATGAGGTTTACAACTTAGCCGCCCAGAGTCACGTCCGGGTTAGCTTCGATATCCCGGAAAGCACCGGCGATATTACCGGCATGGGCGCCCTCCGGCTTTTGGAAGGGCTTCGTAAGACCGGGGTCAAGGCGCGTTTCTACCAGGCCTCTTCCAGCGAAATGTTCGGCTCCACGCCGCCCCCGCAGAATGAAGATACCTTGTTTCATCCCCGCAGTCCGTATGCCTGCGCCAAGTTGTTCGCTCACACGATGACGGTTAACTACCGCGAAAGCTACGACATGTTCGCCGTCAGCGGGATTCTGTTCAACCATGAGTCCCCTCGCCGCGGCGAGACCTTCGTCACCCGTAAAATCGCCCGCGCCGTCGCCCACATTAAAGCCGGCCTGCAGGACAAACTCTATCTCGGCAACATGGACGCCAAGCGCGACTGGGGCTTCGCTAAAGAGTACGTCGAAGCCATGTGGATGATGTTGCAGCAGGAAACCCCGCAGGATTACGTCATCGGCACTGGCGAAACCCACAGCGTTCGCGAGTTCGTCGAAGAAGCCTTCGGCCACGTGAACCTCGACTGGGAAAAGTTTGTGGAATTTGATGCCCGCTACAATCGGCCGGCCGAAGTGGACGCCCTGCTCGCGGATCCTTCGAAGGCGCGGCAACAGTTAGGCTGGGAACACCAAACTGGATTTGCGGAACTCGTTCGCCTGATGGTGGACGCGGAAGTAGACGCCATAGAGCGTCAACGGGCAGGCTTCGTACCAGCGGCCGTCCACAACGCATAAGTAAAAGTACTTCGGAGGAGCGGAATGTTGGACTTGCGCGGGAAGAGAGTCGTCGTCACTGGCGGCGGCGGTTTCCTTGGATCATTCGTCGTTGAAGGTTTACGCAAACGTGGTTGCGAGCAGGTCTTCGTGCCTCGCCGCAAAGATTTCGACCTGACAACCGTCGAAGGCATCGAGAAGATGTTCGCCGCCTACCGTCCCGAGGTGATCTTCCACCTCGCCGCCGTCGTCGGCGGCATTGGCGCCAACAAGGAAAACCCCGGCTCGTTCTTCTACCAGAACGCCATCATGGGCATCCAGCTCATCGAGGCCGCCCGCCTCCACGGCGTCGAAAAAACCATCGTCGCCGGGTCCATCTGCTCCTACCCCAAGTTCACCCCGGTTCCCTTTAAAGAGGAAGAACTTTGGAACGGCTACCCCGAAGAGACCAACGCTCCCTACGGCATCGCAAAAAAAGCGCTCCTCGTGCAGTGCCAGGCCTACCGCCAGCAGTACGGTATGAACGCCATTTTCCTGATGCCCGTAAATCTCTATGGGCCCCGCGATAACTTCGACCTCGAATCCTCGCACGTCATTCCCGCCATCATTCGGAAGGCTGTCGAAGCCCGAGACCGTGGCGTAAACGAACTCGTCTGCTGGGGCGACGGCTCCCCGACCCGCGAGTTCCTCTACGTCGAAGACGCCGCCGAAGGCCTGATCACCGGCGCCGAACAGTACAACGGCATCGAACCCGTCAATCTCGGCAGCGGTTTTGAAGTTTCCATCAAGGACCTGACCGAAAAGATCGCGCGCCTGTCTGGCTTCAATGGCTCGCTCGTGTGGGACACCGCTCGCCCCAACGGCCAGCCCCGCCGCATGCTCGATACTACTCGCGCCGCCGATTGGTTTGGCTTCCGCGCGCAGGTCAACCTCGAAGACGGCCTTGCCAAAACCATCGCCTGGTACGAAAAGAATCCCGTAGGCCCAGCCGCACAGTCCTAGGCAGCATGCCGCCCTTGGAACCCTCAGCCGGGTCAGATGGCACCGTGGAAATCGAGCAACTCCGGGAGCGAATTCGCGCCCTCGAATCCGGCGTCGATTGGGCCCAGAACCGCCTCGGCATCTTCGAAACGGCCGCCGCTGAACGCCTCGAAACCATCAATCAAGGGGCAGAGGTCATCGCCGGCCTCCAGTTCCAAATTGCCGACCTCCAACGGCGTCACGACGAATTCGCCGCGGCAGCCGACGAACGGCTCATCGCCATCAACGAGGGCGCAGCCCTCATTGCCGATCTCCAGTCCCAACTCAACGACACCCGCCTCCGCCACGATGAGTTCGTCGCGGCCGCCGCCGATCGCCTCGTCACCATCAACGAAGGCGCAGCCCTCATCGCCGATCTCCAGTCCCAGCTCAACGCCACCAGCCTGCGCCACGACGAGTTCGCCGCCACGGCAGCCGATCGCCTCACCGTCATCAATCAGGGCGCCCGGATCATTGACGATCTCCAACGCCAACTCCACCGCGCCGAGGGCCAACTGGCCGACGCCCATTCCAGCCTCGCCACGCTCGAAGGCCAACTCGCCATCGAGGCCAATCGACTCAGCCATTCCCAACAGCTTCTCCGTCAGCGCGACGCCACCATTGAGGAACAGCAGACGCGCCTGGATTCCCTCGAACAACAACTCCCCCCGCTCTACGCCCGCATCCGGCATCTCGAAAACGACGCCGCCGAACTCCGCCGCGGCTCCCGCGAACTCGTCGTCCGCGAACGCGCCCTAACCGCTGAACTTCTTGAACTGCGGAATGAGGGGTTGCTACACTCAATCATCCGCCGCGCCCGTACTCTTTTCTCGTGACCTCCCCTCTCCGCATTGCCGTCAATCTCCGCCAGTTCTATAAGGGCAAAATCGGCGGCATGGAAAATTACGTCCGCAACGTGCTCGCCGGACTCGACCACCATTCGCTGACCATTTGGGTCCACGAAGACGAAGTCGAAAACGTCCGCGCCTTCACCCCTCGCGCGACGATCGTCGGCATCACCCATCAACAGGGCGCTTCGGCCATCGAAAAGGGCCTCCGCGGCGCCAAATACGATCTCTTTTTCTGCCCCCTCCTCGTCCTCGAACCCCTCGTCGTCGACATCCCCTCCGCCGTCATGATGCCCGACGTCCAGCACGAGTTCTTCCCCGAGTTCTTCGACGCTCCCGTCCTCCAATGGCGCCGCCAAACCTATGGCCCCTCCGCCCTCAATACCGACGTTCTTTTCACCCTCTCCGAACACGCCAAACAAACCATCGTCGAAAAGTTCAAGATCGATCCCGCCAAGATCAGCGTCATCCACCTCGACGCCGACGCGCACTTCCATAACCCCACTCCCTCCCCAGCCTTCCAGGCCCTCAAACTCCCCGCCAAGTATCTCTATTTCCCCGCCAATTTCTGGCCCCATAAGAACCACGCCAACGTCCTCGCTGCCCTCCAGCTCGCCTCCGCCCAGGGCGAAACCGATCTCCACCTCGTCCTCAGCGGCTCCCCCGCCGGCAGCGAATCGCTCGAAGCCGAAGTCGCCCGCCTTGGCCTCAAAGGCCGCGTTCAATTCAAAGGTTATCTCGACAAAGCCGTCATCCCCGACGTCTACCGCCACGCGCTCGCCCTCCTCTTCGCCACGAAGTTTGAAGGCTTCGGCATCCCCATTCTCGAGGCGTTCTACACCGGCGCCCCCGTCATCACAGCCAACTCCGGCAGCTGCGTCGAAGTCGCCGGCGATGCCGCCGTCCTCGTCGATCCCCTTTCCCCCGAAAGCATCGCCCAGGGCATTCTCAAAGTCGCCCGCGACCCCAAGCTCCGCGAGACCATCACCGCCAAAGGCCGCCAACGCGTCAAAGACTTCTCCTGGTCCAGCGCCGTCGAATTCACCGAACAGGCCTTCGCCAAAATCACCGCGCCCGGCTACACCCGCCCCTCCCGCATCTCCGTCGAAGAATGGCCCCGCATGGGCATCGTCACGCCCACTTACAACATGGCGGAGTTCCTCGAAGAGACGATCGAAAGCGTTCTCTCGCAGAACTATCCCAACCTCGATTACGTCGTCATGGACGGCGGCTCGAAGGACGGAACCGTCGAAATCCTTCGAAAATACGAAGGAAAACTCCGCTGGTGCTCCGAACGCGACGGCGGCCAGGGCGACGCCATCAATAAGGGGTGGCACGCCCTCTCCGGCGATATCTTCGCCTACATCAACGCCGACGACACCTATCTCCCCAACGCCCTCCCCACCGTCGCCGAACATTTCAAGCGAAACCCCGGCGTCGGCATGATCTACGGCGAGGCCTACCACGTCGACGTCACCGGCAAGATCATCGACCGCTACCCCACCCAGTCCTTCGACCTGGAAACCCTCAACAACCAGTGCTACGTCTGCCAGCCCGCGGCCTTCCTCCTCCGGGAAGCCTACGCCAACGCCGGCATGATCGACGTCAACATGCACTACGCCCTCGATTACGATCTCTGGATCCGTGTCGCCAAACGCTACGGCGTCCGCAAGGTGGACGAATATTACGCCACCTCCCGCATGCACATGGACAATAAGACGCTGTCCAGCCGCCGCAAGGTCTACCAGGAAATCATCGGTACCGTCCGTCGCGAATACGGCTACGTGCCCTACGAGTGGATCAACGGCTACGCCTGTTATCTGCTCGATAAGAAAGATCAGTACTTCGACCGGTCCAAGCCCTCCCTCCGCTCCTACGCCCTCAGCCTCGCCCTCGGCGCCTACCACAACCCCCATAACCTCCAACGGTATTGGGCGGAATGGCGCCGCATGACCGGCTTCGGCGGCCAGTTCACCGCCCATTGGGAGGACGGCTGGATCTCCCGCCGCTATGAAAGCGATCTGCTCGTCGATGCCAATACCGTCAACCTCCGCATCACCGGCAAACACATCGCCCCCATCGACAACCTGCAACTCCGTATACAACTGGACGGCCGCACCCTCGACGAAAAGAAGGTGTCCGCCTCCGGCCCCTTCGCCTTCGAAGTCGAAATCCCCAAACCCGCCCGCGGCAAACAGTGCCGCCTGCTCATCGAGGCCAACCGCACCTGGCGCCCCCGTGCCAATGGCGACTACCGCCAACTCTCCTGCATCATCGATAGCCTGGAGCAGGCGTGAGCGCCCCGCTCGTCACAATCATCACGCCCTCGTTCAATCAGGGCCACTTCATCCAGGCCACCATCGAAAGCGTCCTCTCCCAGGACTACCCCCACGTCGAATACATCATCATGGATGGCGGCTCCACGGACTCCACCGCCGACGTCGTCCGCCCCTACCAGGACCGCCTCACGTTCATCTCCGAAAAGGACCGCGGCCAAACCCACGCCATCAATAAAGGCCTCCTCCTCGCCAAAGGCGACATCGTCGCCTATCTGAACTCCGACGATACCCTCCTCCCCGGCGCCATCCGCACCGCCGTCGACGCCATGGGCGCGCACCCCACCGTCGGCGCCATCTACGGCGATGGCTACCAAATCGATTTCCACGGCAACGTCAAAAACAAATTCCCCTTCACCGAACCCTTCAATCTCTGGAAGCTGACGTTCGTCCTCGATTACATCCTCCAGCAATCGGTCTTCTTCCGCCGCGCCTGCCTCCAGGAAATCGGCTGGTTCAATGAGGAGCTCCATTTCGGTATGGATTGGGACATCCTCGTCCGCCTCGGCAAGCGCTACGGCCTCGCCTACGTGCCCGCCGAACTGGGCTGCCTTCGGGAATACGAAGCGGCCAAATCCTTCGCCGGCGGCGCCCGCCGCTTCCAGGAATTGGGCGATCTGGTCCGCGCCCAGTCCGGCGAAAAGTTCCCGCCAGGCTGGTGGTTCTACGGCCTCGACACCTACGACAAAATCGGCGCCGAACACATCCGCCGCTGGCTCCCCGGCCCTCTCGGGCGATACATAGCCATGCGCTTCGTCCACCTCTGCCGCTACCGCATCGACCAGGAACAGTACCACTCCCAAGGTCTCTTCCCCGATGGCTGGGCCGCCGAAACCCTCCACTGGATGCTCCCCGCCTGCCATGCCAACGCCGTCATCCGCGGCGCCCTCCCCGCCTGGGCCAAACCACTGGAACGCCAGCGCCTCCGTGTTTACGTCAACGGCCGCCTCGTCACCGAACAGCAGCCCGGCCCCGGCGAATTCTCGATCACCGTCCCGCTCCAACACACCCCGGAACCCCGCGCCGCCGTACTCCGCATCGAAGCCGAAACCGCCGTCGTCCCCGCCCGCGAAGGCCTCGGCGCCGACTCGCGCCGGCTCGCCTGGCAGATCCTCGGAATCGACGGAACCCGCTAGCGCGCCGCCGCCGGCAACGTCACACCCATCGCCAGACAGTCCGTCTCCACCATCTCGCGGATCATTTCCTCAAACTGCTTCTTCGGTTCCCAACCCAATACATTCCGCGCCTTCGCCGCATCCCCGCACAGCGCCACCGATTCGCCTGATCGGAAGAAGTTCGGGTCCGTTACCACGTATTTCTCCCAATCCAATCCCGCGCATTGGAACGCAATCCGAACAAAATCCCGCACCGAATTCAATTTCCCCGTGGCAATCACGTAGTCATCCGGCACCGGCTGCTGCAGCATCCGCCACATCGCGTCCACGTACTCTTTCGCGAATCCCCAGTCTCGCTCGGCGTCCAGGTTCCCCAGCCGCAGCTCCGTCGCCTGTTCCGCCAGAATCCGCGCCACGCCCGATGTAATCTTCCGCGTCACAAACTCGTGCCCGCGCCGCGGCGATTCGTGGTTAAACAGAATCCCGCTCGAAGCATGCATCCCGTACCGCTCCCGGTAGTTCCGCACCAGTTCGAACCCGGCCACTTTGCTGATGCCGTAGATCGACCGCGGCCGGAACCGCGTCTGCTCGTTCTGTGGCATCTCCGCCGCGCTGCCGAACATCTCTGACGTGCCCGCAAAGTAAAACCGGCACTGCGGCACCAGATCCTTTAGCGATGCCAACAAGTAATGCGTGCCATTGATATTCGTCGTCAACGTCGAAAATTCGTCGTCGAATTCATAACTGACGAAGCTCGCCGCCGCCAAGTGATAGCACTCATCCGGCCGGATCTTCGCCACCGCATTAAAGATCCCCGCGTAGCTCTCAAGCGATGCCGGTTGCAAGTGGATCCGGTCCAACAACGGCAGTAGCCGCTCCAACCGGTGTTCCGGCGCCTCCAAACCCACGCGCCGCACCAGCCCGAAAACCTCATAGTCCTTGGCCAACAACTCTTCGGCCAGGTAGGATCCATCCTGACCGTTCACTCCGGTGATCAGTGCGCGCTTCTTTGACATGGTTGACGATGTCTGTCGCGCTCCGCCCAGCTGCTAACGAATCCCGATCCCCAGCCGCCGCGCCACCCAAGTGTCGTTCCAACGGCGGACAAACGCTCCGAGACTCATCACCCTGGCCCATTCTTTCCAGAACCGGATCGGCGACGACCAATTCAAAAGCGTACCAACAATCAGGCTGAAAACAAACTTCGTGTACGACGGCCGCAGCGGCTCGAAAAACTGATCGCGCTGGTCCAGCAGGAACGACGCATAACTATGCGCCCACCGGAACGGCACATAGCCGTTGTATTTCCGCAACGCCCGGCTGGCCTCTTCAAACCCTTCCGTCCGTTGCCGCAACGTTTTGTTGGAACGGTGCATCCGGGAGTTCGCCAGCAACGCCTCAATTCGCAGCAACTGGTGCGTCTGCGCCAGCCGCAGCCACAGCTCATAATCAAACGCCACCTGATAGGCAGTATTAAAGCCACCCACCGCCCGCAAAACATCGGTGCGCAGGAAACACGTCGGCTGGCAAATATAGCAGGACTCCCCCAGCGTCGCCCGGTCAAATGTCTCCGTCGGGTACGTGTCGATCCGCTTCTCGTCGTCGTCAATCCAATACGCGTTCCCGTATACCCCGGCCATCTCCGGATGGCTCTGTAGCCAGTGCACCGCCGTCTGCAACGCGCCGGGAAAATACGTGTCATCGGCATTGATATAGGCAAAAATCTCGCCCTTCGCCGCCGCCAGCCCCTTTTCCAACGCCTCCGCCACGCCCCCATCCGGCTCCACAATCAAACGCATCCGCCCCGGATTCCGCGCCACAAAATCGCAAATCACTTCCGCCGTCCGGTCCGTCGAACCGCCGTCCACCAGGATGTACTCCAGGTTCGGATAATCCTGCCCCAACACGCTTTCAATCGTCCTGGCGATATAGGACTCCATGTTTAAACAAGGAGTAACGATCGTAACCAGAGGGAGTGGAAGTGCCATTGCTGTTAACTCGTCAAAGCCTTATGGGAAAGAGCAAATAATTGCGGTCAAAAATCCGCCGCCAGGATTTGTTGTTTCCGAAATGGCATTCGGAGCCAGTTGTGAGGGTGGCTACGGGACCAGCCAACTCAAATCCGCCGGAGTCGATATGCCCCGATAAAACATAAGTATAACACCTGACTCGCCGAAATGACCCCCATAGGTTTGTTTACAATGCATTACGGACAAATGAACCCTTACCAAGCGTAGTGACGGCCAGCCCGGTAGCGTTACAAAAAAACCGCCCGGCACCCCGCCTTGACAGATCCCGATTCCCTTTCTATCCTGGAGTTGAGTGCAACTGACTTTCAACAAGGAATCCAACACCCCCGGCGCCACCGCGCTGGAGGACCTCAGTTCCCTCGTTGATCTGCGCTGCGGACAGGCCGCCGTCCTCGAATCGCTCGATGTCGAATCCGATCTCGGCCGTCGGCTCATGGAACTGGGCTTCTTCCCCGGTGGCGATGTCGTCGCCGCTGGTTGCGCCCCCGGTGGCGACCCGCGCGTCTATCGCGTCGATGGCTCCGAAATCGCCCTCCGCACCGAGACTGCCCGCTTCCTGAAGATCCGGACCAGTTCCATCCGGACCGTTACCCCGCCGAAGAGTACTTCGAGCCGGCCATGAGCGCGGGGGATTCCTGCCACAATCTGGCGGAGCCTGCTTTAACCACCGGCCTGGACCCCTCCGTCCGCGCCCTGCGCCACTACGTCGCCCTCGTCGGCCCGCCCAACGCCGGCAAAACCACGCTCTTTAACCGCCTCACCGGCCTCCGTCAAAAGGTAGCCAACTTCCCCGGCGTCACCGTCGAACACCACGTCGGGAAAGCCCGCACCACCGCCGGCCGCGAAGTCTTCCTCATCGATCTCCCCGGCATTTACAGCCTCGAACCCCGCTCCGAGGACGAAGAGGTCACCCGCGACGTCCTCACCGGCGCCAAAGCTGGCATCGGCCAGCCCGACGCCGTCATCCTCATCCTCGATGCTACTAATTTGCATCGACACCTCCTCCTCGCAGCCCCCATCCTCAGCCTCGGCCTCCCCACCCTCGTCGTCCTCAACATGGCCGACGACCTCGCCAAACGCGGCGGCTCCATCGATCCCGCCGCCCTCGCCGCCCAACTCGGTTGCCCCGTCGCCCTCATCAGCGCCGCCACCGGCCAGGGCGTCGACAAGGTCCAACAGTTCCTCGAAGGCTCCTCCGCCCGCCCCCCCGCAAACGCCAAACGCATCGAACTCCCCATCCTCCAGGACCTCCCCGGCTGCCGCCGCTGGGCCGGCCAGGTCGGCTCCGATAGCGGCTACTCCGCCCCAGCTCCGCCCATCTGGACCCGCCGCCTCGATTCCGTCTTTCTCCACCGCCAACTCGGCCCCTTCGTCTTCCTCCTCGTAGTCGTCGGCGTTTTCCAGGCCATCTTCAGCGGCGCCCAACCCCTCATGGATGGCGTCGAAAGCTGGATCACCATCTCTGGTAACTGGCTCGGCACCGCGCTGCCCGAAGGCGTCGTCCGCAGCCTGCTCATTGAAGGCATCTGGGCCGGCGTCGGCTCCGTCCTCGTCTTCCTGCCGCAGATCCTCATGCTCTTCCTGTTCATCGGCATACTCGAAGACTCCGGCTACCTCGCCCGCGCCGCCCTCATTGCCGATCGCACCATGTCCCTCGTCGGCCTCCAGGGCAAGGCCTTCATCCCGCTCCTCTCCGCGTACGCCTGCGCCGTCCCCGCCATCCTCTCCACCCGGACGATCGAAAACAAGAGGGACCGCCTCGCCACCATTCTCATCGCCCCGTTCATGACCTGCTCGGCCCGCCTCGCCCCCTATCTCCTGCTCATCGGTACCTTCGTCCCCGATCGCCCCCTCCTCGGCCCCCTCCTCCACACCCAAACCGCCGCCATGCTCGGCCTCTATCTCCTCGGCTTCCTCGCCGCCATCGC
>CAMATG010000111.1 GCA_945860645.1 Candidatus Sulfopaludibacter sp. SbA3
GCTGTCAGGCACCTCGTACTGAGTCCCGGTCTTTGCCGCTCTGCTTTTTGCGGGCGGTGGTTGGGATTGCGGGCCGAACTATTTTTGGGGAGCCCGCCAGGGCCCGGAGCGAGCGCCGGGGAATGAAACGCGCAAGAATGGGTGTTTGATGGGGCACCTGCGATTTCCACGTCGGACGGTTGGTGTTGCGCTGCTGGTGGTGGCCTCGCTTGGGTTGTACGCCAGTGAGCTGCACACGGCGGCGCGGGCGGGCGATGTGGAGCGGGTGAAGGCGCTATTGGCCCAGGGCGTGCCGGTGAGCGGGCCGGACACCTTGGGTGGCACGGCGCTGCATGACGCGGCCTGGAGCGGGCACAAGGACGTCGTGCTGGCGCTGCTGGAGGCCGGGGCGGATGTGAATGCGCGGCATGTGGAGGGCGGGTCGACTCCACTGCACTATGCGGTGATTACGAACCGGAAGGATTTGGTGGATTTGCTGTTGGCGAAAGGCGCGGATTTGCGGGCGAAGGATCGGGCCGGGGCTACGGTTTTGCACCTGGCGGCGAACCGCGGTTATGAAGAGTTGTTTGTGGATTTGCTGGGGCGTTTTGGAGAGGTGGACGTGGCGGATTCGGCGGGGGCGACACCGCTGGACGAGGCGTGTTGGCGGGGGCAGGCGGGGATTGTGAAGATCCTGCTGGCGCGGGGGGCGAACGCGAAACGGACGCAGCCGAAGACGGGGTTGCAACCGCTGCATGTGGCGGCGCAGAAGGGGGCGGCGGAGGTTGTGGGGTTGTTGTTGGCGGCGGGGGCGGATGGCAACGCGCCGGACAAAGATGGCGAGCGGGCGATGGATGTGGCGTTGCGGATGCGGTTTGTGGCTGTTGCCGAAGCGCTGTTGGCGGGCGGGGCGACGTTGACGGATCCGCAGAAGCGGTTGGGGGTGGCGGTGACGAGCGGGCATGCGGAGGTGATTGGGTGGTTGTTGAAACATGGGGCTGTGATGGGGCCAACGATGCTGCATGACGCCGCTTTGAAGGGGCATTTGGAGAGCATGCAGGTGTTGTTGGAGAACGGGGCGAGCGTGAAGGCGTTGAACAGTGAGGGGGCGACGGCGTTGCACGATGCGGCATTGGGCGGGCATACGGGGGCGGCGTCGCTGCTGTTGGGGCGTGGGGCGGAGATTGACGCGCGGGACGGGGCGCATGGGGCGACACCGTTGTTTCTGGCCGCGTCTTGGGGGCGGAAGCAGATGGTGGAGTTTTTGTTGGAGAAGGGCGCGGGGAAGTTGCTTCGGAATAAGCAGGGGAAATCGGCGCGGGAGGCGGCGTTGGAGAACAGCCATGCGGACGTGGCCGAGGCGCTGCGGTAAGCTTCTTTTGAATGGGCACTTACAAGAACCTGGCTGATGATGATCTGTTGCCGTTGATTAAGCGGGAGCTGTTTAGCGCGATTATCGGGGACATTTTGGACAAGATGGGGCACCTGCACTGTTTTCTGCCGCCGGCGGTGCGGCCGTTGCGGGAGGACATGGTTGTCGCCGGGCGGGCGATGCCGGTGTTGGAAGTGGACATTCCGGAAGATGCGCCGGAGGGGCGGAAGCCGTTTGGGCTGATGCTGGAGGCGTTGGATGATTTGAAGACGCACGAGGTGTATGTGGCGTCGGGATCGTCGCCGACGTATGCGTTGTGGGGGGAGTTGATGTCGACGCGGGCGATGAAGTTGGGCGCGGCGGGGGCGGTGCTGGATGGGTATGCGCGGGACACTTCGGGGATTTTGAAGTTGGGGTTTCCGACGTTTGCGTATGGGAGTTATGCGCAGGACCAGGGGCCTCGGGGGGAGGTGCGGGATTTTCGGGTTCCGGTGATGATTGCGGGGGTGAATGTTCGGCCGGGGGACTTGGTTTTTGGGGACCGGGATGGGGTGTTGGTGGTGCCTCGGGAGGCGGAGGAGGAGGCGTTGACGCGGGCGTTTGAGAAATTGGAGGGGGAGAATTTGGTGCGGGTGGCGATTGAGAATGGGATGTCGACGGTGGAGGCATTCCGGACGTTTGGGGTGATGTGATGACGGCGGGCGAGTATTATTCGTTGGGGTTGCGGTTGGCGGAGGCGGATCAATTGGGTGACGCGTTTTTGGCGTTGGAAGAGTGCGTGACTTTGGATCCGGATCATGGGTTGGCTTGCAAGGAGTTGGCGCGGTTGTCGCTGTTGGCGAATGAGGTTCGGGCATTTACGAATTGGTTGCATGAGGCGCAGCGGATTGATGAGCGGGATCCGGAGCCGCATGTGATGATGGCGGAACATTTGGTGGCGCGGAGAAGGTGGGAGGAGGCGGATTTGGAGATTCGGATTGCGTTGAGGAAGGGGGCGGGTGGGGATTTGTTGAACCGGTTGGCGGGGGCGCAGGCGGTGATGCCGGAACATTTTTGACCGCTAGCCGCGGGGCAGGCCGCGGAGTGGTTGATCGGGTTGTTTTTTGGTGTCTTGCTCGCGGAGGGATGTGGTTGCCGGTAGCTCGGTAAAGGGGGACAGTCCACTGTGTGGGTCGCTGTACGAGTTGGGGTTGGGGATGGACTGTCCCCGGGTTCTTGGTGTTGGGCGGATTTGGGTTGGTTGTGTGGGATGCGGGATGATTGGTTGTGGCACGATTTTTAATTGTTGGGGCGGGGTATACGGGGTCGCGCGTGGCGGGGCTGTTGCGGGCGGCGGGGCATCATGTCGTCGCTACGCATCGGGCGGGCGGGGATTTAGTTTTGGATTTGCCGGGGGACGCTCATAAGCTGCGGGAGTTGGGCGGGGGCGATTGGCGGGTGGTTTGGTCGGCTCCTTCGGTGGAGGGGATTGATTGTTTGGCTGGGGTGGCGGAACGGGTCGTTTATCTTTCCACTACGGGTGTTTATGGGGATGCGCATTTGGTGGACGCTGCGACTTTGGCGGCTCCGGTGACGGAGCGGACTCGGCTGCGGTTTGAGGCGGAGAATGTTGTTTTGGCGGGGCCTTGGTCGGGGTGCGTGCTTAGGCCGGCGGCGATCTATGGGCCGGGGCGGGGCGTGCATGAGTCGATCCGGATTGGGCGGTGGAAGGTGGCCGGGGATGGGTCGACTTATACGTCGCGGATTCAGGTGGACGATTTGGCGGCGGTGACGGTGGCGGCGGTGCTGGGGGAGTTGGGCGGGGCTTGGCCGGTGGCGGATGAGGAGCCGTCGACCAATTTGGAGATTACTCGATTTTGTTGTGATTTGTTGGGGGTTTCGATGCCTCCTAGTGCCGCGCCTTCTGCTTTGGACGAGACCCGGCGGGCGGACCGGCGGGTGGATGGGCGGGCGGTGTTGGCGGAGTTGGGTGTGCGGTTGCGGTATCCGAGTTATCGATTTGGTGTCGCCGCGGCGCTGGGTGCGGCATCGTATGTGGGAGAGTCCAGGAGAGATATGGCTGATTTTGACGCGTTCCTATTGCTGTCGTTTGGCGGGCCGGAGAAGCATGACGACGTTCTGCCGTTTTTGGAGAATGTGACGCGGGGGCGCGGGGTGCCTCGGGAGCGGCTGTTGGAGGTGGCGGAGCATTATTACCACTTTGACGGCGTGAGCCCGATTAATGATCAGTGCCGGGCGCTGTTGGCGCAGCTGCACTTGGACTTGCCGATTTATTGGGGGAACCGGAATTGGTATCCGTTTTTGGCCGATACGATGCGGCAGATGGTGGCGGATGGGCGGAAGAAGGTGTTGGCGTTTCCGACTTCGGCGTTTAGCAGTTACAGTGGCTGCCGGCAGTATCGGGAAGACATTGCGAAGGCGCAGGCGGAGGTTGGCGAGGGCGCGCCGGAGGTGGTGACGGTGCGGCGGTTCTTCAACCATCCGGGGTATGTGGAGGTGATGACGGAATCGTTGCGGGCGGCGCTGGCGGAGCGGCCGGGGGCGAAGGTGATTTTTACGGCGCATTCGGTGCCGATGACGATGGCGAATTCGTGCGCGTATGTGGAGCAGTTGATGGAGGCGGCGCGGATGGTGGGCGGGGATGCGGATTGGCGATTGGCGTATCAGAGCCGGAGCGGGCCGCCGCAGATTCCGTGGTTGGAGCCGGATATTTTGGATGTGTTGAAAGAAGAAAAGGCCGCGGGGACGACGGACGTGGTGTTGCAGCCGATTGGGTTTTTGAGCGACCACATGGAAGTGATGTACGACCTGGATTACGAGGCCAAACATTTGGCGGAGGAGTTGGGGTTGGGCTTTACCCGGGCGGCGACGGCGGGGACGCATCCGCGGTTTATTCAGATGATCCGGGAGTTGGTGGAGGAGTATACGCACGGGGCGCCGCAGCAGGCGGTGGGGAATTTGCCGGCGCGACCGGCGGTTTGCCAGATTGATTGTTGCCCGGCTCCGGTGCGGCCTGGGGGGCCTCCGGCGGGGCGGTGATCCTCGGGGCGTTGCGACATTTATTTTGTGGTTGGGGTATCCTTACGAGTAAGTTGTCTGGATTGGTGACAGTGTTGGCGGGCATGCGACGCGCGGTTGGCGCGCTGGTTCTTTTTTGCGTCGCGATGATTACGGCGATGCCGGTTTTGGCTGTTACTGTCGGCGATGAGTGCGAGAAGGCTTGCTGCAAGCGGAAGGCTTCCGGACACGCGTGTTGTAAGCGTGGGAAGAGCCCGGCTGGGATGGCGTTCACGGCGCTGCAGTCCCGGTGTTGTGCGGGGAATGCCAATGTCGGGCTGGCGCGGCTGGGTGTGAGTTTTGGCGCCGAGCGGGGCCTGGCGCTGGTGGTGGGGCTGGTTGGTGTGGGGGATGTTCGTGTTGTGGACGCGGTGCGCGCCGATCTGGTGTTGGCCGGGCACGCACTGTTTGAACGGCCGCCGCCGGTTCTCTAACTTGCCGTAGTTGCGAAACGTGCAGTCTGCGCTCTTCGGTGGCGGAGGGTGGCAGTCCGTTTTTCTACTGAGGGAGAGATCCATGCAGAGACGACTGTTTTTGGGCAGTTTGGCTGCCGGTGCGTTGTTGCCGGGGCAGGCGGCGGGGCCGTATACGCTGCCGAAATTGGGCTACGCGGTGGACGCGTTGGAACCCTTCATTGATGCCCGGACGATGGAGATCCATCACGGGAAACATCATCAGACCTACGTGGATAATTTGAACAAGGCTCTGGCGGGGCAGGAGGCGCTGGCGAAGATGCCGTTGGAGGCGCTGCTGGGCAAGCTGGACCAGGCGCCGGAGGGGATTCGCGGGGCGCTGCGGAACCATGGCGGGGGACATCTGAACCACTCGCTGTTTTGGAAGTCTTTGGGCAAGGGGTCGGCTGCGCCAAAGGGCGCGCTGGCGAAGGCGATTGAGACTTCGTTTGGCGGGCAGAAGGCTTTGGAAGAGAAGCTGCGGACGGCGGGGCTGGGCGTGTTCGGCAGCGGGTGGGTTTGGCTGAACCTGGACAAGACGGGAAAGCTGGTGGTGGAGACGTCGCCGAATCAGGATAGCCCGTTGATGGCGGGGAAGCGGCCGGTGGTGGGGATTGACGTGTGGGAGCGCGCCTACTACCTGAAGTATCAGAACCGCCGGCCGGACTACCTGGCGGCGATTCTACAGGTTTTGCATTGGGACACGATTTCGCAGCGGTACGAGGAGCTGAGCCGGGGCTGAAGAGGAGCCATTTCCCTGGAGTTGCCTCTTCAGCCTCATCGGTAGCGATAAAAGCTGGAGCTCTGTTCGCCGTTGCCTGCGCATGGGACTTTGCGTGACCTAGTTCCCATGCGCAGTTTTAATTATGGCCGATTGCGCGGAGAATATTTCCGCGGGGCGGGCACTCTATAATTAGGGATACCGCATGGACGAAAAAGAGAAATTACGCGCGCTGCAGGCAACACTGGGCGCTATTGAGAAGCAGTTTGGCAAGGGGTCGGTGTTGAGGTTGGGGTCCAAGGAAGCCGTGGCCCCGATTGCGGCGATTTCGACGGGGTCGATTTCGATCGATTATGCCTTGGGCGTGGGCGGATTCCCTCGGGGGCGCATTATCGAAGTGTACGGACCGGAGTCGTCGGGCAAGACGACGTTGGCACTGCAGGTGGTGGCGCAGGCGCAGAAGGCTGGCGGAATTGCGGCGTATGTGGACGTCGAGCATGCGTTGGATCCGGCGTATGCGCAGAGGTTGGGTGTGGATATCGACAACATGCTGGTGTCGCAGCCGGACTATGCCGAGCAGGCGCTGGAGATTGCGAATACGTTGATTGCTTCGAATTCGATTGATGTGCTGGTTGTGGATTCGGTGGCGGCGCTGGTGCCGAAGGCTGAACTTGATGGCGAGATGGGCGATGCGTTTGTGGGTATTCAAGCGCGGCTGATGTCGCAGGCGATGCGGAAGTTGACGGCGGTGGTTTCGAAGAGCAACACGTGTTTGATTTTCATCAACCAGATTCGCGAGAAGATTGGCGTGATGTTTGGGAATCCGGAGACGACTTCGGGCGGGCGGGCGTTGAAGTTTTATTCCAGTGTTCGCGTGGACATTCGGCGGATCGCGGCCATCAAAGATGGCGATGCGGTTGTGGGTAACCGGACGAAGGTGAAGATTGTGAAGAACAAGGTCGCTTCGCCGTTCCGGGAAGCGGAGTTCGACATTATGTACGGGGAAGGGATCTCCAAAGAGGGCGATCTGATTGACCTGGGCGTGGCGCAGAATCTGGTTGAAAAATCGGGATCCTGGTACAGCTATAGCGGCGAGCGAATTGGGCAAGGGCGGGAGAACGCCAAGACGTTTATGAAGGACAATCCGGAGACGGCGTCGAAGCTGGATACGGATCTGCGGGTGAAGCTGGGGTTGCCGCCGTTGGTGGTGGCTGCTAAGGGTAAGGGCGCGTAGCTGTCACTGTGCGGAAACGGACAATCCGTTCCGGTGCGGGACAGTTTGGGGTTGATCGGTTTTCTGGTTTTGTGAGTGTTTTGTTGGGTTTGGGGATTGGTACGACACGTGCGTTAGAAAAGCATTATGCCGAATCAATCCCCTGTATCCCGTTACCTACTGGTTGGAATTGCCGCTTTGATGTTGGGGTCCGCTTTGCCGGACCTGGACGTGCTGGTGGCGCAAGCGAAGCAATGGGGGCGGGGCGGCGGTGTGCGCACCGTGAAGACCGTTGTGATGGTGGACGGCGTGGAAGTCCGTTAGGGCTTCCGTAGGGCTGCCTGTGCGGTGACGGTGCCTCGTTTGGGCGTGCCGGTGTAGGTGACGTGGCCGCTGTTGACGCCTTCGATCATCTCGCGGTAGAGGGCGGCCATGTTTGGGGAGAAGCCGAATGACAGGAACGTTGGTTCGACGGCTTCGATGGGGTGGGTGAGGAGCTGGGTATCGGGGCCGAAGGCGGCGGCGATGTCCTCTGGGGTGTAGTCGGCTGGGCCGGCGATTTCGATGACTTCCGGGCCGGCATGGGGGCGGGTGAGTTCGACGGCGGCGAAGTGGCCGATGTCGGTGGGGGAGATCATGGGGATGGCGCGGCCGGGGGTGAGGAAGTTGTGGAGGGTGCCGGCGTTGTAGGACGGCATCCAATTGTCGAGGAAGTAGGCGGCGCGGAGGAAGGTGACGCTGGGGGCGGCGTGGGCGAGGACTTGTTCGGCGGTGTGGAGGGAGCGGATGGGGCCGGTGCCGGTGGCGTGTTGGGCGCCGACGGAGGAGAGGACGACGATGTGGGGGATTTTGCTGGCGGTGATGGCTTCGGCGACGTGGGCGAGGAATTCGGATTTTTCGGCGAGGAAATCGGGGGACTGGTTGGAGGGCGGGCTGATGATGTAGGCGGCCTTGGCGGCGGCGAGGAGGGGGGTGAGGGCGGCGGTGTCGGTGAGGTCCGTTGTGAAGACGGTGGCACCTTTGGCGCGCCAGGGAGCGGCGTTGGCACTATTGCGGACGACGACCGAGACGGCGTGGCCTTGGGCGAGCAGGGTTTCGGCGACGACTTTGCCGGTATTGCCGGTGACTCCGGTGACGAGGTACATGGTTTTTTCTCCTTCGGTAACCATTTTTCGATGCGGCGCGCCCGGTAGTAGTATCGAGATAAGTGATGAAATTCGCTCTGGCTCTACTTCTGTTGCCCTTCGGGCTGTTTGCGCAGGCCAAGCCTGCCGATGATGAGATCAACTGGCTGGACAACTACCCGGCGGCGCTGCGCGAGGCGAAGGCGACGGGGAAGCCGATCTTCCTTGAGTATCGCTGCGAGCCTTGAACGAACGGTAGAGTTTTCGACGCACAGGTTGTGCTGTCGCCATCCGATTCACCGTTGGGCAAGCAGTTGCGGAACTATGTCTGCGTGCGGATTATCCGCATGGATAACGTGGATATTGGTTTGTTTGAGCATGACCGGAACAACACCATTTATTTTTATCTGCTGAATGCGGATGAGCAGATTTATATGCGGTATGGGGGACGGGATGCGCGGTCGGCGGATTCGTATTTGAGTTTGGATAGTTTGGCGCTGGCGGCGGCGAAGGGGCTGGACCTGCATAAGCAGTATCAGGCGGGGCAGTTGGCGAAGAAACCGCGGCCGAAGGAGGATTCGGCGCGGAATTATTCGATGTTGGTGGAGCGGACGTTTAAGAGCAATGCTTGTGTGGAGTGCCATTTGATTGGCGATTTCCAGAATTTGCATCGGGAGAAGGACGGGACGTTGGACAAGCTGGTGCATCTGTTCCGGTCGCCGGATGTGCGGACGATTGGGATTGAGTTGGATGTGCCGAAGGGTCTAGTCGTGCGGGATGTGTCGGGCGCGGCGAAGGCGGCGGGGATGCAAGCGGGGGACCGGATTGCGAAGTGGGAAGGCGATACGGTTTGGACGTTTGCCGATGTGCAGTGGCGGTATGACAAGGTGGCGCGGACGGCGAAGGCGACTCGGGTTACGGTGGAGCGGGCGGGCGTTTTTGTGGATTTGACGATTGCGTTGCCGGTGCGGTGGTGGTGGACGGATACGCGGTATCGGCAGTCGAGCATTGAGCCTCGGTCGTACTTTGATGACCGGGCGTTGACGGCGGAGGAGAAGGGGAAGTTGGGGCTGCCGCTGGATGGGTTGGCGAGTTATGTGAAGTACGTTTCGTCGATGGCGTATTCGGTGGCGGCGCATGACTTGAAGGTGGGGGATATTATTTTGTCGGTGGATGGGAAGGACCGGGATGAGCATGCGGATACGGCGTCGCTGTACATCATTTTGCACAAGGCGCCGGGGGATACGGGGACGTTGGAGGTTTTGCGGGATGGGAAGAAGATTTCCATGCCGTTGAAGACGATTCGGATGAGTTTTCGGAAGTAGGGGGGAGTATGGTTGGTGATCCGGAAGATGTCGCTATTAAGGCGCTCGGTCCCTTGCAGCCGGAACTGGGGGCGGTGTTGATTGCCGCCATGCAAGCTTCGCCGCATAAGGACATCGAGATTGAGCCGGCGCGTGGGCCGATGCCGGTTAGAGACGTCGCGCTCTAGGGAAGTAGGGGGATCGTGGGGTTTGCGGAGGATGGGTTTGCGGTAGTTGAAGGCGTGGCGGCAGCCTCGGAGGTGGAGCGGCTGCTGGCGGCGGTGGCGGCGCGGGGTGAGGTGTATGCGATCCGGAACCTGTTGGAGGTGGTGCCGGAGGTGCGAGCGTGGGCGGAGTCTGTTGCTTGCCGCGCGCTGGTGGAGCCGGTGTTGGGGCCAGGGGCGCGGGCGGTGCGGGGGATTTTGTTCGACAAGACGCCGGAGGCGAATTGGAAGGTGCCGTGGCACCAGGATTTGACGATTGCGGTGCAGGAGCGGCTGGATGTTCCGGGCTATGGGCCGTGGACGGTGAAGGCGGGCATGGCGCATGTTCAGCCGCCGGTGGCGGTGTTGGAGCGGATGGTGGCGGTGCGGTTGCACCTGGATGATTGTGGGGCGGAGAACGGACCGGTGCGGGTGTTGCGGGGCTCGCATCGGTTGGGGCGGATGGCGGCGGCGCCGCTGGATGCGGGGGAGGAAGTGGTGTGTACGGTGGGGCGGGGTGGGGTGTTGTTGATGAGGCCGTTGTTATGGCATGCGTCTTCGCCGGCGTCGTCGGTGGCTCATCGCAGGGTGATCCACGTTGAGTTCGCGGCGGCGGAGTTGGCTGGGGGGTTGCGGTGGGTGGGTTAGGGTTTTGGTAGTGGAGGAGCAGGCAGGACGAGCACCTGGAGGGTTTCGTGGACGTTGCGGAGGGTCCAGAATCCTTTGACTTTGTGGAATGTCGCGGTGTAGACCAGGCGGTCCGGGCTCTTGGCGAAGTTCATATCAATGAGGGCTTTGTCGGCGGTCTCGTTGAAACGCGGGGCATCGTTGCTACGCCAGGTTTTCGGGCCGAGTGCCATTGCGATGTTCATGGCCGCGGTTTCGAGATTGCGGTCCGTTAGGGAAGGGCTCTGGCCTGGGGTGATACGGAGGGATCTCAGGATGGACTGGCTGCGCGCGGTGCCGTTGAGTTGAAGGGATTGGATGGCGCCATCAGCTGACGAGCCGTCGTTGTAGTCGCCGCGGGCGGAGCGTTCGAGGAACTGCCAGCCTGATTCCGTGGTGGGTTGAATGAGCGCTGTGGCGACGGCGTAGCGCCAATATTGGAAATCGTCGCCGTCGGGGGGAGGAGGGGATAGAGTCAGGATTCTTTCGATGTCTTTGGGTTCGGCGATCACTGCGAGGAGGTAGCGCGCCGCGCCGGTGAATTGCGGGTCCTTGAGGAGTGCGCGCAGGACGGGGCGGAGGCGACGTTCGGACTTGAAGACAGCGTCGGTCAATAGTGGGGATTCGTCGGCGCGGAGTTCGCGTTTGAGATCGGCGACCGAGCGGATGAGCGGTTCCTGCGCGGCTAGGGCGAGAGTGGCGAAGAGGAGGATGGCGGCGCGCACTCTTTTGGTTATAACGTTTCTTCGCCGCAAAAGGACATCGAGAATGAGCCGGCGCGAGAGTCGATAGGTTAGGGTTTTGGTGGTGCGGCTTTGAAGTTCGGGCTGAATGCCTGGAGGGTTCGTTGCACGTTGCGGAGGGTCCACAGGCCTTCGATTTTATGGAAGGTAGCGGTATGGACGAAGCGATCGAGGTCTGTCTGGAAAATGAGATCGATTAGGGCTTTGTCGGCGGCTTCGTTGAAGCGGGGGGCTTCGTTGCGTTGCCAGGTTTTGGGGTTGAGGGCCTGGGCGATGGTTTTGGCGGCGGCTTCGAGATTGGGGTGAGTGATGGACGGGCTGGGGCGCGGGGTGACGGGGAGGGATTTCAGAAGGGCCTGGGCGCGTGGGGAGCCGTTGAGCTGCAGGGACTGGATGGCACTTCGCTCTAATGATTCATTGTTGAAGTCGTTGCGGGCGCAGAGCTCGAGGAATTCCCAGCCTGATTCGGTGGTGGGTTGAATAAGTGCAGTGACGAGGGAATGGCGCCAGCGTCCGGGGAGGATCTCGTCTTCGGGGGGCGGGGCGAGGGTGAGTAACTGTTCGATGTCGTTTGGGTCGGCGATTCTGGCGAGAAATTCGCGGGCGGCGAGGGTGACTTGGGGGTCTTTGAGAAGTTCGCGCAGGGCGGGGCGGAGGCGGTGTTCGGATTTGAATACCGCATCGTTGAGTTCGGGGGATTCGCTTGCGAGGATCTCGCGGATGGCGTCGGGGGTGCCGGTGTTGATAAGACGTTCCACGTCGATGGCGGTGAGTTGGCGGTTGAGGACCATACGATCGCGGAAGCCGGATGAATAGGCGGTGTAGCCGGACTTGGCGACGCTGGCAGAGGTGCAGGTCTTCTTGTCGAACGGTCCGCGGGCGTGGCCGTTGGCGTCCGAGCTTAGGTGGTGGGGCCGGTTGCCGCAGTACACAGTGATCTCGACGCCGAGGAGGGGGCGGTTGAGGCCGTCGACGGTGTAGATGATGGACTCCTGCGCGGTGAGGGCGAGGGTTCCGGCTAGGAGGATGGCGGCGCGCACTCTTTGGTTATAGCGCTTCGGTATTCTAGGGGTGATGCCTGTGCGAATTTTGTTGTTGATGGTGGGGTTGGCCGTTTCGGCGGCGGAGTGGTCGAAGCCTGTCGATGTGCTCGTGGACGACGTGGTCTGTGCGAGCTATAAGGCTCGCGTGGATGCCGAGGGGCGGTTGACCGTTTCGCTCACTTTGGCGGAGGGTTGGCATACGTTTGCCATGGACAACTCGATTCGGGCGAACGAGAAGCTGGCCGGGAAGAAAGCTCTGGGGATGGACAGGCCGACTTCGTTTGCGGTGTCGGGCGGGTTGGCTGTCGATGGGCCCTGGATGCAGCCGGCGTTGATGGATTTTTCGAAGCCGGAGTTGCGGATTTACTCTTGGGGGTTTGAGA